>NZ_JALEBH010000001.1:2100000-2382500 GCF_022758885.1 Sphingobium sp. BYY-5 | reverse complement strand
AAACCCGGCGATCTAGGCATGACCAGGCTGAAGGTGCGGTAACACGCACTGGAGGGCCGAACCGTTTAATGTTGAAAAATTATCGGATGAGTTGTGTTTAGGGGTGAAAGGCCAATCAAGCCGGGAAATAGCTGGTTCTCCGCGAAATCTATTGAGGTAGAGCGTCGGATGATTGCCGTTGGGGGTAGAGCACTGGATGGTTGCGGGGGTCGCGAGATCTACCAATACTAACCAAACTCCGAATACCAACGAGTCTAGTCCGGCAGACAGACGGCGGGTGCTAAGGTCCGTCGTCAAAAGGGAAACAGCCCTAACCTACAGCTAAGGTCCCCAAGTCACGTCTAAGTGGGAAAGCATGTGGAACTTCCAAAACAACCAGGAGGTTGGCTTAGAAGCAGCCATCCTTTAAAGAAAGCGTAACAGCTCACTGGTCTAAATAAGAGGTTCTGCGGCGAAGATGTAACGGGGCTCAAGACGTGCACCGAAGCTTAGGGTTCAGTCTTTGACTGAGCGGTAGCGGAGCGTTCCGTAGGCCGTTGAAGCGGGAGGGTAACCGACCGTGGAGGTATCGGAAGTGCGAATGCAGACATGAGTAGCGATTAACAGTGTGAGATGCACTGTCGCCGAAATTCCAAGGGTTCCTGCTTAAAGCTAATCTGAGCAGGGTAAGCCGGCCCCTAAGACGAGCCCGAAGGGGGTAGTCGATGGGAACCACGTTAATATTCGTGGGCCTGGAGGTGTGTGACGGATGGCGTAACTTGTTCTACCTTATTGGATTGGTAGGGCAGGGAAGTTGTCCCAGGAAATAGCCCCTCCGTATAGACCGTACCCTAAACCGACACAGGTGGAATGGTAGAGTATACCAAGGCGTTTGAGAGAAGTATCCTGAAGGAACTCGGCAAATTGCCTCCGTACCTTCGGAAGAAGGAGGCCCCACATCAAGGCAACTTTTTGTGGGGGGCACAGGCCAGGGGGTAGCGACTGTTTAGCAAAAACACAGGGCTCTGCTAAGTCGGCTTCAAGACGACGTATAGGGCCTGACGCCTGCCCGGTGCCTGAAGGTTAAGAGGAGGAGTGCAAGCTCTGAATTGAAGCCCAGGTAAACGGCGGCCGTAACTATAACGGTCCTAAGGTAGCGAAATTCCTTGTCGGGTAAGTTCCGACCTGCACGAATGGCGTAACGACTTCCCCACTGTCTCCAGGATATGCTCAGCGAAATTGAATTCTCCGTGAAGATGCGGAGTACCCGCGGTTAGACGGAAAGACCCCGTGCACCTTTACTGCAACTTCAGAGTGGCATTAGGAAAGAGCTGTGTAGCATAGGTGGGAGGCTTTGAAGCATTGTCGCCAGATGATGTGGAGCCATAGGTGAAATACCACCCTGCTGTTTTCTGATGTCTAACCTCGTACCGTTATCCGGTACAGGGACCCTCTGTGGTGGGTAGTTTGACTGGGGCGGTCGCCTCCTAAAGAGTAACGGAGGCGCGCGATGGTGGGCTCAGGACGGTTGGAAACCGTCTGTTAGAGTGCAATGGCATAAGCCCGCCTGACTGCGAGACTGACAAGTCGAGCAGAGACGAAAGTCGGTCATAGTGATCCGGTGGTCCCTCGTGGAAGGGCCATCGCTCAACGGATAAAAGGTACGCCGGGGATAACAGGCTGATGATTCCCAAGAGCTCATATCGACGGAATCGTTTGGCACCTCGATGTCGGCTCATCACATCCTGGGGCTGGAGCAGGTCCCAAGGGTTTGGCTGTTCGCCAATTAAAGTGGTACGTGAGCTGGGTTCAGAACGTCGCGAGACAGTTTGGTCCCTATCTGCCGTGGGCGTCGAAATTTGAGAGGAGTTGACCCTAGTACGAGAGGACCGGGTTGAACATACCTCTGGTGTACCAGTCGTTCTGCCAAGAGCGCAGCTGGGTAGCTATGTATGGACGGGATAACCGCTGAAAGCATCTAAGCGGGAAGCCTCCCTCAAGATAAGATTTCATCGAGCCGTCGTAGACCACGACGTTGATAGGTCGGATGTGGAAGTGCGGTAACGCATGGAGCTAACCGATCCTAATTGCTCTGTTCGCGCTTAAGTGATCCATATGGATCATAGAGTCCCACCATCAACGACAGCCTTGAAACTGTCGAAACATGGCGGCTTGTTAAGCCAGCCCAGATATCAACACACACATACAAACGTGCACGGACATCGATTAAACCCAAAACAAAGCGCCAGCTCCATTGCTTGGTGACCATAGCGTCAGTGACCCACCCGATCCCATCCCGAACTCGGCCGTGAAACCTGACTGCGCCGATGGTACTGTGGCTCAAGCCCCGGAAGAGTAGGGCGTCGCCAGGCATTGAAGCTCGCGCTTTGTTCAAACAAAACCCATTCACATCCTAAAAGGGCGGCCCGTAAAATACGGCCGCCCTTTTTGCTTCGGTGTCGCGGGGTGGAGCAGCCCGGTAGCTCGTCAGGCTCATAACCTGAAGGTCGCAGGTTCAAATCCTGCCCCCGCAACCAAAAGGCAAATTAGATAACCCCAGAAAATCAACGATCTCCTGGGGTATTTCTTTGCCTATGCTTCCACGCCGCAGAGCAGCTTGGCATGAAGAGCAATGCGATTGCCCTCGCTATCCTCAATCTCCGCTACAAAACCGGCCTGACCGAGCGCCTTCCTGGGATAGAGCACGCATCCCCCCGCTGCTTCCGCTCTTTCCAAGGCGCCATCAATATCCTCAACGGAAAAATAGAGGATGCTCCCGGACTTCGAGGGCACATAGACATCGCCTTTGGCCAAGGCCCCGCTCGCGCCCGGCGCATCGTCGCTCCAGGGAAGCAACGCCATCTCATAGCCGTCGATCTGTTGATTTCCACTGAGAAGTGACCCGGGTTTTCCATCGAGAAGTGACCCGTCTGCGGATTATGTTTCGGGTGTCATGGGCGGGTCAACCCGTGGTTTTCTCCTTTCGGTTCTGATCTGCTTGGCAGAGCTGTTTTTGAAGCGGAAGCTATCGTTGCCGGTCTCCAGGATGTGGCAATGATGGGTAAGCCGATCGAGAAGCGCCGTGGTCATTTTGGCGTCGCCGAACACGGTGGCCCATTCGCTGAAGCTGAGGTTTGTGGTGATGATGACGCTGGTGCGCTCGTAGAGTTTGCTCAGCAGATGGAAGAGCAGCGCGCCCCCTGAAGCACTGAACGGCAGATATCCAAGCTCATCCAGGATAACGAGATCAGAGTGCAGGAGGCGATTGGCGATCTGACCGGCCTTGCCCTGTGCTTTTTCCTGCTCGAGCGCATTGACCAGTTCGACCGTCGAGAAGAAGCGGACGCGCTTTCGATGATGTTCGATGGCCTGGATGCCCAGCGCCGTTGCCACATGGCTCTTGCCGGTGCCAGGACCGCCGACCAGCACGATATTGTCGGCGATGTCGATGAAGTCGCAGCGATGCAACTGACGCACCAGAGCTTCATTGACCTCGCTACTGGTAAAGTCGAAGCCGGCCAGATCGCGATAGACAGGGAAGCGCGCGATCTTAAGCTGATAGGCCACAGATCGAACCTCCCGTTCTGCTGTCTCGGCTTTGAGCAACTGGGAGAGGATCGGAATGGCGGCTTCGAAGGCTGGAGATCCCTGTTCCATGAGATCGGTGACGGCCTGCGCCATGCCATGCATCTTGAGGCTGCGGAGCATGACGACGATGGCGCCGCTGGCAGGGTCATGACGCATGACGCTTCTCCTTGCGCAGATCATCATAGCGTTCGACATTGGCCATCGGCTCGCTGACCAGCTTGAGCGCCTGGGGCGCCGTCACCGGCGGCGTGGAGATCGGTTTTCCGTCGACCAGCCTGTAGAGCAGATTGAGGATATGGGTCTTGGTCGGAACGCCAGCCTCCAGCGCCATGGTGACCGCCGTCAACACCAGTTGCTCATTATGATGAAGAACCAGCGCCAGTATTTCGACCATTTCCCTGTCGCCGCCAGGATTGCGCAACAGATGTCGCTGCAGACGCTGGAACGCATCGGGTAGCTCAAGGAAGGGCGCACCGTTGCGCAGGGCGCCGGGCTTGCGCTGCACGACCGCCAGATAATGGCGCCAGTCATAAACCGTATGACCTGGACCGTCGTGAGAGCGGTTGATGATGCGCTGATGCGTGCAGATTGGCTGTCCCTCGGCGACGACCTGGAAGCGATCAGGATAGACGCGCAGGCTGACAGTGCGATTGGCGAAAGAGGCCGGTACGCTGTAGCGATTGCGCTCAAAGTGGATGAGGCAGGTCGGCGATACCCGTTTGCGATATTCCACAAAACCATCGAAGGGCCTGCCCGCAACCATCAGACACTCAGATTCATCGGCCCAGGCATTGGCAACCGATCCGGGTTCGATCCCGTGAGGGATGTCCTCCCATAACGCCTTGCAGCGCTCCTCCAGCCACAGGTTCAGCGCATCAAGGCTCTCGGCCTGCGGCGTTGGTTGCCACAGACGGTGCCGCGCATCCTGGACATTCTTCTCGACCTGCCCCTTTTCCCATCCCGCAGCCGGGTTACAGAACTCAGCTTCGAACAGATAGTGGCTGACCATCGTCAGGAAGCGTGCGTTGACGGTGCGTTTCTTGCCACGCCCGACCTTGTCGACGGCAGTGCGCATATTGTCATAGATACCCCGGCGCGGCACGCCGCCCAGCACGCGGAAGGCGTGATTATGGGCGTCGAACAGCATCTCATGGGTTTGCAGAAGGTAGGCACGCACGATGAATGCCCGGCTGTAACTGAGCTTGAAATGCGCGACCTGCAGCTTGGTCCGAACCCCGGCGATGATTGCCCAGTCCTCGCTCCAATCAAACTGAAAAGCTTCCCCCGGCGCGAACGATAGGGGCACGAATGTCCCACGCCCGCCAATCTGTTGCTGGCGCCGATAATCTTCGCGCCAGTCCCGAGCAAAAGCGGCAACCCGGTTGTAGGATCCTTCATAGCCCAGGCTCACCAGATCGGCGTGAAACTGCTTGATCGTGCGCTTCTGCTTGCGCGATCGGCCCATCTCGCGCCGCAGCCAGGCCGCCAGATGCTCAGCAAATGGGTCCAGTTTGCTTGGTCGATCGGGCACCTTGAACCGCGGATCGATCGTCTCGGACCGCAAATATTTGCGGATCGTGTTGCGTGATAGTCCGGTGCGCCGCGCTATCTCCCGGATCGGTAGATGATCGCGAAAATGCCAGCGCCGGATAACGCTTAATAACGCCATGTCCAACACTCCATATACCCTCGCTTGTCAAAGCCAGGGACGAGTTCAACATGGGTCAATTCTCAGTGGAAATTTACGCCCTACCCGGGTCACTTCTCAGTGGAAATCAACAAATAGATGAGGTTCTTGTTTGAAGGAGGCAATAAGTTTATCGTTTAAAATAAGTATGATAAGCCTATTGAATGATGGCGAGGGAGGGATTCGCACTTTTATGTGATGACCCTAACCATCGTTTAGAATGACGTTCTCAAACTGCCACTTTGAGAGAGTGTCGGTTCCAGTAGTTGCGAGCCCCGCAACCATCGAAACCAAGTTAGATAACCCCAGGAAATCAACGATCTCCTGGGGTGTTTCTTTGCCCTTCTCCCGCGCCTCAGCCTGCAGCAGACGCTCAGCCCGGTAAGCCAATCATCGAGATCTGGCGCCCATAGCCGGGTTCGCCCAGATGACAGGACCGACGATAGCTGAAAAACCGTTCCGGCTGGCTATATGTGTCTTCGTCCAGCATCTCCACCCAGCCAACGCCGGCCGCCGCAAGGCGCGACGCGACATAGCCGCCAATGTCGAACTGCATATGCCCCGCGCGTCCTTCCAAAAAGAAGCGGCCATTTTCCGCATCCGCTTCCTCGAAGCGATGCGCGAAATCCTCCGTCACCTCATAGAAGGAGCGCCCAATGCATGGACCGATCGCGCACGAGATCCGATCCCGCCGTGCGCCCAGAGCAACCATGGCCGTCAATGTTGCATCGGTCACGCCGCCAATCGCACCCTTCCAGCCTGCATGGGCGGCCCCTATCACCCCCGCCGTCGCATCGACAAACAGCACCGGCACGCAGTCCGCCGTCAATATGCCCAGCAACAGCCCAGGACGATCCGTCACCAGCGCGTCCGCTTCGGGTCGCGCATCATCGGCGAAGACCTGCGTCGCTGTCACCACGTCCGGCGAATGTACCTGCCGCACGGTGACAAGCTGTCCGCCCGGCAGCACCGCATCGAGCGCTAACTCTCGGTTGCGTAAAATCGCCGTGCGATCGTCATCCGATCCCAATCCTACATTGAGCCCGGCATAAAGCCCGGTCGATACCCCGCCTTTCCGCCCGGCAAAACCATGCGGCATATCCCCAAGCACCCGTGCCTTCAGCAGTTCGATCACGCCGGCCCTTCCCAACTTTCATGTCATGGTCGCGCAACATACTTGCGCGCGCCGGATTAGGCGATAGTCTCCTCCTCCCATAAGCAAAAGGGGTACGTCCGGTGGCGTGCCGGGCTAAGGGAATAAGAGGTCTTCATGATATTCGGGCGCGTTAAGCCTCTCGACGCCATTCTGGCGACGGCAGAGAAGAAATCGCTGCATCGTTCGCTGGGGGGATTCCAGCTCACCATGTTGGGCATCGGCGCCGTCATCGGCACCGGCATTTTCGTGCTGACGGCTGAAGCCGCCCAAAAGGCGGGGCCGGGCATGATGCTCTCCTTCATCATCGCTGGCTTCGTCTGCGCCGTGGCGGCGCTTTGCTATGCCGAAATGGCCGCCATGGTCCCGGTGTCGGGGTCTGCCTACACATACAGCTATGCGGTGATGGGCGAACTCATCGCCTGGATGGTGGGATGGGCGCTTATCCTGGAATATGCCGTGGCCGCCGGTGCGGTGTCGGTCGGCTGGTCCGGATATGTCGTGGGCCTCATCGAACATACATTCCATATCGATATCCCCGATCTGCTGACGCGCGGGCCGTTCGACGGGGGTATGATCAACCTGCCTGCGATGCTGATCGCGTCGCTCGTCACCTGGCTGCTGGTCATCGGCACCAAGGAAAGCGCCACGGTCAACGCCGTGCTGGTCGCCATCAAGGTGTCGGCGCTGACCCTGTTCATCGTCCTGGCGCTGCCGGTCATCAACATGGACAAGTTCACCCCGTTCGCGCCGCTCGGCTTCTCGGGTGTTTCAGCGGCCGCAGCTTCGATCTTCTTCGCCTATGTCGGTTTCGACGCCGTCTCCACCGCGGCGGAGGAAACCAAGAATCCGCAACGCAACATGCCGATCGGCCTGATCGGCTCGCTCGGCATCTGCACCCTCTTCTACATGCTGGTCGCGGCCGGCGTCATCGGCACCGTCGGCGCGCAGCCGGTGACGGCGGGCGGTATCCCGATCGCACAAGGCGGTGTTGCGCTGGCTCCCGGCTCGACCGCCCTGTCGCAGCAGTGCGCCGCGCTGGCCGCCGCCGGCACCGAAGCGGTCACTTGCTCGAAGGAAGCGCTGGCCTGGACGCTGCGTGAAATCGGCTGGCCACAGATCGGCAACCTGCTCGGCCTCGCAGCCGGCCTGGCCCTGCCGTCGGTTATCCTGATGATGATGTTCGGCCAGACCCGCATCTTCTTCGTCATGAGCCGCGACGGCCTGCTGCCGGCGATGTTCTCAAAGGTCCATCCGACCTATAAGACGCCCTATGTCATCACCATCCTGACCGGCATCTTCGTTGCGCTGTTTGCGGCCTTCTTCCCGGTTGGCATTTTGGCGGACATTTCCAATTCGGGCACCTTGTTCGCTTTTGCCGCCGTTTCGATCGCGGTGATGGTGCTGCGCAGGACCGATGCCGGACGCGCCCGTCCGTTCCGGACGCCGATCGTCAATGTCACCGCGCCGATCGCGATAGCGGGCTGCGCCTATCTCTTCTGGAGCCTGGGGGTGGAAACCAAGCTGATGTTCGTTGGCTGGGCAGCGGTCGGCCTGCTGGTCTATTTTGGCTACAGCCGTAACCGCAGCCATGTCGGCCGCGGTGTGGTGGATGTGGCGGAGGACCAGCCGGGCATTCCGCCGCAGCCGGTGCCGCCGCTGCCCGGCGCGCCTACGCCGGGTGGGCAGGACGCCTGATCCAGAATAAAAAGGGGCGGGAAACCGCCCCTTTTTTTGTCCCTTCATCAGTGTACCGCGTCGAACTCCGCTTCCCGCAGCGCGTTGTGATGGGGCCGGGTGAAGAGCTTGCCGTGTTCGGCCCAGATCACGATCAGGAAAGCGAATGATCCGAACACCAGCAGTCCCAGCGTCAGCGGCAAGGTCGTACCGTTGAAGGCGCGACCGACAATGCTGCCGAGCGCGCTCGACAAGGCAGTGGTGAGGAACGCCTGAAAAGAGGAGGCGATGCCGGCGCCCTTGGAAAAAGGCTCCATCGAGATGGCACTGAAATTGGACCCGGTGAAGGAAATGGTCAGCATCGTCATCCCCTGCAGCACCAGGAAGGTGGCGAGCGTTTCCAGGCCGGACAGGATCACCGCCAGGTGGATCAGTGCGATGGCGATGAAGGCCAGCAGCGCGCTCTGGCTCAGCCGCCGTGCGCCGAAACGTGACACCAGGCGGCTGTTGACCAGGCTGCCCACGCCCATCGATCCGGCGATCAGGGCAAAGCCGATCGGGAAAAAGGTCTGCGCCTTGAAAACGTCGTAGAAGATCTGCTGAATCGACAGGATGAAACCGACGAGGCCGCTCATCACGACGCCGCTTGCCAGCATATAGCCGATCGAACTGCGCGTGCGGATGACTGTCCCGATCGTGCCCAGCAACGTGCCCGGTGTGATCCGCATCCGGTTCTCCGGCTTCAGCGTTTCGGGCATCCGCAGCAGCATCCACAGCAGGATCAGGCTCGCCTGGAGGGCGAGCGCCCAGAAGATCCAGCGCCACGGCCCGACCCACAGGATCGCCTGGCCAAAGCTGGGCGCCATCACCGGGATCAGCATGAAGACGGCGAAGATGAGCGACATCACGCGCGCCATGGCGTCGCCCTTGAACTGGTCGCGCACGATGCCGACGGTGACGACGCGGCTCGCCCCGGCGAAGAATCCCGCGCAGACGCGGCTGACCAGCAGCATGGAGAAGCTGGAGGCTGCTGCGCAGGATGCCGAGGAAAGGATGAAGAACACCATCGAGACGCCCAGCACCTGCTTGCGCCCGAACCGGTCGGAAAGGACCCCGAACAGCAGCGAGCCTAGCCCCAGCCCCAGAAAATAAAGGCTGATGATGAGCTGCCGGTCGTTGGGATGCGGGATCGCCAAGTCCTGGCTGATTGCGGGCAGCGCGGGCAGCATCGGATCGGTCGACAGTGCGTTCATCGCCATCAGGCAGGCGCACAGCAGCACGAATTCACGGAATCCGATATTTTTGCTCCGTTGCGTCGTGCCGGGGGGAGGGGTTTGGGACATGGGGAGCCTATGCGGACTCCGGCGCGCCGACACCAGCCCTTATCGCCTCCAGTCTAGCAGACAATAGGTGGATCGATGTCGGCAGGCCCTCCAGAACATAGCTGTCATTCCGTTAACCATTTTTTATCGGCTGCCGGACCAGACTGCATCCCATGAAAAAACCAAAGGGTCGAGCGTTGCGTTAGTCTGGAACAGGGGATCGGTATCATGGGCAACAGCATCAAAAGCGCGCAATTTCTGATGGAGGCCCGTCAATTGCGGGCAGCGGGCGGATCGGCGGATGAGTGTTTCGACCTGGGTGTCGCCTATAGCTGTGGCACCGGCGGTCTGTCGGTCGACCTCGTTGAGGCGCATAAATGGTTCAACTTGGCAGCCCTGCGCGGCAGCGGAGAGGGCCAGTCGATGCGCGCGGAAATCGCCGGGGAGATGACTGCGCGCGAGATTGCCGAGGCACAGCGTCAGGCCAGGGCCATCATCGCCGCGACGCAATTGCGCGCTGCCTGAGCTAATCGTCTTTCCGGAACGGGGTTCGTTCGGCCAGCCGAAGCCGGTCGTGCTGAACGTCACTCCGCTCGACGGCCAGATATTCAGCCACCGCGCGCCTGAAGCCGGAATTGGGAATATAATGCGCGGACCAGGTCGGTTCGGGCGCATAGCCCCGCGCCAACTTGTGGCCGCCTTGCGCGCCTGCCTCCACCTTGCGGAGGCCCTTCGCGATCGCGACGTCGATCGCCTGATAATAGCATAGTTCGAAATGCAGGTTGGGAACGTCCTCGTTACAGCCCCAATAGCGGCCATAGAGCGTATCCGCTCCCACCAGATTAAGCGCCCCTGCGATCGCCCGCCCATCGCGCAGCGCCAGCATCAGCAGCACCCGGTCGGCCATCATCTCCCCCAGGATCGAGAAGAAGTGGCGGGTAAGATAGGGCTGTCCCCATTTGCGCGCGCCGGTATCCTGGTAGAAGTCCCAGAATATGTCCCAATGCGCTTCGGTCAGGTCGCCGCCGCTCAGATGGACGATCTCCAGCCCCCTGACCGCGCGCTGCCGTTCCTTGCGGATATTCTTGCGCTTCTCGCTGGAGAGGTCCGCCAGGAAATCCTCAAAGTCACCATAGCCCCGGTTGGTCCAGTGGAACTGGCTGTCCTCGCGAATCAGCCAGCCCGCTGCCTCGAACAACGGCACCTGGTTCTGCGCGATGAAGGTCGCATGGGCCGACGATAGCCCGTTGCGCTCCACCAGCGTCTCGATCCCCGCGATCAGCGCTGGCGCCGCATCGGGATCGCGCAGCAGCAGCCGGGGACCAGGCACCGGGGAAAAGGGCGCGGCGATCTGGATCTTGGGATAATAGCGCCCGCCCGCCCGTTCCCAGGCGTCGGCCCAGCCATGATCGAACACATATTCGCCCTGGCTATGGCTCTTGGCATAGAGCGGCGCGGCGGCGGCGATCCGCCCGTCCGGCCCGTCGATCACCAGCGGCAGCGGTTGCCAGCCGCTTGCGTCCCCGACGCTGCCCGATCGTTCCAGCGCCACCAGGAAATCCCAACTGACGAAGGGATTGGCCGTCCCGGCGCAGGCGTCCCATTCCTCCCTGGGCAGGTCGGCCACGCCGGCGGCGATTCGCGCGATGACCTCAGTCATGCGACCGCTCGAAGATGATTTGGTCGGCGTGACGCGCGGCACGGGCGCGCTCTTCGTCGCTGCGCACGGTCCAGCTCAGCACGGGCAGACCCCGTCGGCGGGCATGGGCCGCGAAGCGGGATGGCAGGTCGCGAATGTCACAGGCGAGAAAATCGGGTCTCGCCAGCCAAAGCGCAAGGTTGCGCTCGATTCTTCCGCGCAGCCACCCCTTGCCCTGCTGCGTCATCACCAGTCCGCGCATCACCTCCGGCCGGTAGCGCGCGAACCAGCGCATCGCATAGGGGTGGAAGGACATGACCGCTACCGGCGCTGCGTCCCGGCCACCCAGCTTCCCCGCAACCGCGCTGCACAGGCCCGCGACATGCCGGTCGTCCGACTTGATCTCGATGAGCAGCGGCACCGCGCCGTCGCAACGTGCCAGCAGGGTTGAAAGTCGGGGGATCATGCCGCCGTCGGGCAGCGCGATTCCGTCCAGCGTGGTGCTTTCCAGCGAAGCGATCGCCTCGCTGTGCTCCGTCATCCGCGCCAGGGTGGCGTCATGAAAGACGAAAGCGGTGCCGTCCCGGCTCGCCCGCACATCGCATTCGATGCCGAAGCCTCCAGCGATGGCGGCGTCGAACGCCGCCATGCCATTCTCGCTCGCCTCCGCCCCGTGCAGCCCACGATGCGCGAAGGGGCGGGCCGTCAGGAAGGCCGGGTCAGGCCGCCGGCCGGACAAGGACGATCGCATCCACTTCGACGACGCTGTTGAGCGGCAGCACCGGCACGCCCACCGCGCTGCGGGCATGTTTGCCGGCTTCGCCGAACACATCGACCATCAGTTCGGATGCGCCGTTGGCGACCTTGGGCTGGTCGGCGAACGACGGCGCGCTGGATATGAAGGCGCCCAGCTTCACGATCCGTTCTACCCGGTCCAGGCTGCCCAGCGCCGCCTTCATCTGCGCGATCAGGTTGAGACCGCAGATGCGGGCGGCGGCCACGCCATAGTCCAGGTCCTTGTCCTCGCCCAGGCGGCCGGTCATCAGGCCGTCCGGGGCCAGCGCGATCTGTCCGCTGATATGCAGCAGGCCATTGGCTTCCACCGCCGGCACATAGGCGGCGACCGGGGCGGCGGGCTGGGGCAGGGTGATGCCGAGTTCGGCGAGGCGGGCGTCAATGCTCATGCTGTGGCTCCATCATGGGGAAGAAGAGGGGAAGGGGCGGGACCGTCGGCCAGGCGTGCCTCGATCCAGCGTTCGGCCTGCGCCCAATCGTCGATCCGGGCATGAGCATGGACGGCGGCGAACACGCCGGGCGCGATCTCCGGCTCGCCTACCATGTGCAGCCGCCACACATCCGGTGCATGGGTTGCGACTGACGCATGATGTTCGGCCAGGTCGTCGATGAATAGGGTGACGCACGGTTGCCGTTCGGCGGCGATGCGCGCCAGTGGCGGACCTTTGCCGCCATGGTTCCATTGCACCGGCAGCTCCAGGCCATGGCTGGCAAGCTGCTCCACCCGCGCGCCATGATGCCGCTCGCCGATATTGGTCAGCACGACGATGTCGGCGATCCGGGAAAGCCGCCCCAGCGTCTCGACCGCGCCGGCGATCGGCGCCTGCCGGTGCATTTCCGTATCGAAAAATTCGACCAGCAGCGCCCAGACCAGCTCGCGTTCCAGCACGATGCCGCTGTCCTTGTGGCGCAATGCCTCACCGAAATGGCGGTCATACATGTTGAAATGCACATCATGCGTCTCGTCCAGCCATTGGCGGAACGGCACGACCATGTGCAGCAGCACCTCGTCGCAGTCGGTGATGATGAGGGGGCGTGTCATCGGCTCAGACTCTCCTGCGCGGCGATCAGGGCGGCGGGCGTGGTGTCGGTCGCTTCGGCGCAGGCAATCAGATCAGGCTCATGGTCCGCCAGGAAGCCGAGCACCGCGCCCAATACGCCGGGGTTGTCGATCCCCATGCGCAATGCGTCCGCGTCCAGTCCCGTCAACGCCAGCAGCCGATCCGCCCGTGCGGGGTCGGCCAGCGTCCATCCCAGCGCCAGCAACGCCAGCATGGCGGGATCTTTGCTGCTATCTGACTTGCGATTCGGACTGTCGGGTCGCATGATGGGCCTTTGGCGGGGAAGCGATCGAGGGGCTCGCTTCACGAGGTGAATTGCGGGTGACTGGTGGCAAAGCGCGTGCTCGTTGTCGAGGACAACGAACTTAATCTCAAACTTTTTTGCGACCTGCTGCGCGCCCATGGGCATGACGTGCTGCCGCTGCGCGACGGGCGGGATGTGTTGGCCCAGGCGCGGGACTTCCTGCCTGACCTCGTCATCACCGACATCTATCTGCCCCATGTCAGTGGCTATGACCTCATCCTTTCCCTCAAGGCCGACGACCGGTTGTTGTCCGTGCCGATCATGGCGGTCACTGCCTATGCGGGGAAGGGGGATGAGGAACGGATCCGTGGTGCCGGCGCGGATGCCTATGTGTCGAAACCGATCTCGGTATTGCGCTTCATCGAACAGGTGAACGCATTGCTGTAACGGTTACGGCCGTTCGTCACCACATTGTCATGCGTCTTTCATCGCAACGCCTTCATTCGGAAGTGTTGGCGTCATTCCCCTCTGCCACCCCCCTGCGCCATGGCGCGGCGCTCTGCCGACAGCCTGATTACAGGGGTAGTATCCATGTCTCATCTGACCGACGAGGCGCGCGCGCCCTATCGCGACGCGCAGCCCATCATCGAATTGGGCGACAACAGCCTGGAGGCGATCGTTGCCGCCAATCCCGCGCGCCGCACCATATTGAAGAACGGCCTGCTCGGCCTGTCGATTCTGCCGATGCTGGGCGCGTTGGCGGCGTGCGACGATGACGATGATGATTCAAGCAGCCCAACGCCGACCCCGACACCCACACCCGCGCCTAGCTACGGCATCAGCTTCGCGCCGGTCGCCGCGAACATGAACGATACCGTCACGGTGCCCACGGGCTACACGGTCGACATTCTGCTGAAGGCTGGCGATTCGATCGAGACCGGCACACCCTATTCGGGCAGCTATCCGACCCCGGCCAATGCCGAAAAATGGGCTGGCGGCAACCATGACGGCATGGAATATTTCGAACTGTCCGGCACCGATCCCAACAATGGCGGCCTGCTGGCGATCAACTTCGAATATCCCGACTTCAACATCCTGATGTCGGGCAGCTATGACGCCGCCAAGGCGACGGCGGATCAGAAGGCGCTCGCTCTGTCCGCCGTCGGCATCGGCGTGGTCGAGATCGCGAAGGGCACCGATGGCAAATGGGCCGTCAAGCCGGGTTCCAAATATAACAAGCGCTACACCGGCAACAGCAGTTACAGGGCGAGCGGTCCGGCTTCGGGTCTGCTGTCGGGCACGATCAAGGGCATGTTGAACAACTGCTCGTCGGGGCGCACCCCCTGGGGCACCTATCTGACCTGCGAAGAATCGACCGACAACTATCTCGATCCGACGCAGGCGGAGGAAGATTACGGCTGGGTGGTCGAAATCGACCCTTATCAGGAACTGGACGCGCCGACCAAGCGCACCGCGCTCGGTCGCTTCGACCATGAAAATGTCGCGCATATGGTCGACAGCAATAGCCGTGTCGCCTTCTACATGGGGCATGACGGCACGCCGGGCTGCATCTATAAATTCGTCTGCGACCGTGCGTTCAGCAGCAGCAATCGCGCCGCCAATCGTGACATGCTCGACCATGGCACCCTCTATGTCGCCCGGTTCAACGGGGACGGCACCGGCGAATGGCGTGCACTCGTCCATGGCCAGAATGGACTGACCCTCAAGGCCTCCGATCCGGGCGATGTCAGCCAGAGCGCGACGCGACCTGCGCCGACGACAGTCGATTTCGCCAATCAGGCTGATGTCATGGTCAACACCATCTCGGCCGCGCGCGTCGCCGGCGGCACCGTCATGGACCGTCCGGAATGGATCACGGTCGCGCCCGACAACAGCGCCATCTTCGTGACGCTGACCAACAATAGCGGCCGCCGCTCGACCGACGCCGCGAACCCGCGCACCGTCAACCGCCACGGCCATATCATCAAGTTCAAGGAAGAAGGCAATTCGCCGCTCGCCATGAAGTTCACATGGGAAATCTTCCTGCTGGCGGGCGATCCGAAGCTCGTCGGCTTCGGCGACAAGCTGGAAGGCAATATCAACGGCGACACCTTCTCCAGCCCCGATGGCATCCGCATCGACCCCAAGGGTCGCCTCTGGGTCCAGACCGACCATTCGATCCCTGGTTCATCGGGCGACTCGTCGCGCACGATCGAACAGATATTCGGTCAGAACGCGATGTTCTATATCGACCAGTCGACCAAGAAGTCGATGCGCTTCTTGGTCGGTCCGGAAGGCTGTGAGATCACTGGCATCGCCTACACGCCGGACCTCATTAATTTCTTCATCAACATCCAGCACCCGACCGGTAACTGGCCGGTATCGGGCCAGGAGCCGCGTTCCTCGACCATCGTCGTGCGCCGCACCGACGCCAAGCCGGTCGGCAACTGATTGCAGCATAGTGAAAAGCCCCTCCCCGTCAGGGGAGGGGGGACGTCCGATAGGCACCCGGACAAGCCAACGACAAAAAGCCCGCTCCCATAAGGGGCGGGCTTATGTTCTTTCGAAAGCCGAAAGATCAGGCGCGCGGGCGAAAGGCCCGCAGCGGCTTACTTGATCTTGGCTTCCTTGAACTCGACATGCTTGCGCGCGACCGGGTCATATTTACGGAAGCTCAGCTTCTCGGTCTTGGTGCGCGGATTCTTCTTCGTGACGTAGAAGAAGCCAGTGTCAGCCGAGCTGACGAGACGGATCTTGACGGTTGCCGGCTTGGCCATGGCCCTATTCCCTGGTCGTAAATAACGTAAAAAGAAAAGCGGCTCGCCATAAGTGAGTGGCGGACCGCCCGTTTCAGCGGTGGCCCATGAGCCAGATTCGGCCCGATGTCAAGGCTTGGCCCAGGCTTTACGCGCCTTTAACCGGGCTGCGCCTAGCATGACCCGGCAATGATTGGGAGGATTTTCCGTGCGGCATGACCGGGCTTCGGCCATTTTGATGGGCCTTCTGCATCGTGCCGGCGGATTGGCAGGTCCGCTCGAATCGGCGCGGGCGCGCGGTGGCTCCTGCCCGCAGATTCGCGCCTGTCTCACTCCGCCGCGCGCCTGAGGTCCCTGCCCGCAGATGGACGCCTTGCTGATCGCGTTGCTCGGTTGCCTGCTGGGCGAGATGGGCGACAAAAGTCAGTTGCTCGTGCTCGCGCTCGCCACCCGTTATGATCGCGACGGTGCGGTGATCGCCGGCATCGTCGTCGCCGCTGCGGCCAATGCCGCCATCTCCGCAATCGCCGGGGCCTGGATCGGCCCGATGCTGGGCGCGGACGCGCGGTTGCTCTTCATGGCGCTCGCCATCCTCTTCCTTGGCGTCGGCTTGCTCTGGCGCGTCTCGCCACCCGACACGCTCGACGGCTGGCCGACCGGCCCCTTCCTCACCACCATGCTTGGCCTCTTCATCCTGGGCTTCGGCGACGGCCCGCAATTCCTGATCCTGGGGATCGCGACCCGCACCGCCGATCCGATACTCGCGGGGATCGGTGGTGCGATCGGCATGATCGTGGCTCTGGTCCCGGTGGTGGTGGTGCGCGGCCAGTTGCTCGCTATCCTGCCGCTGCGCGCGATACGCTGGACCGGCGGGGCTTTATTGCTCCTCTCCGGCGCGATCATGGGGCTGGGCGCCACCGGCCTGCTCTGATCGAACGGCTTTGTCAGCCTGATCGGATTTCCCGCAGGAAAAAATGGCACCTAATCGGCGCGAGATCATTATATGTTCGAAATCAATTCCGCGGACAGGAGAATATTGGATGACCGCCCCCGATCTGAAGACGCCGACCGACCTGAAGAGCAACGCCACCAAGTCCGTCGCTGACGCACTGAACGGTGCGCTTGCGGACAGTTTTGCGTTGTACCTCAAGACCAAGAATTTCCACTGGCACGTCTCCGGCCCGCATTTCCGCGACTATCATTTGATGTTCGACGAGCAGGCGACCGAGATTCTGACCGTGACCGACCTGATCGCGGAGCGCGTGCGCAAGACCGGTAACACCACGCTGCGTTCGATCGGCGACGTCGCCCGGCACCAGAGCGTCAAGGATAATGACGCCGATTTCGTCAACCCGGCCGACATGCTCAAGGAGCTGCGCGACGACAATCTCGCGCTGGTCGAAACCTTTCGCGCGGTGAAGAAAGCTGCCGCTGATGCGGGCGACAATGCGACCGAAGGCATTGCCGACGACTGGACCGACCAGGCCGAACAGCGCGCCTGGTTCCTGTTCGAGGCGGCGCGCGGGGCGTAAGCCGAACGATAGCAGCGAAAAGGCCCTCCGGTTCGCCACCGGAGGGCCTTTTTCGTGACGCAGTCGATAAGGTTCATGCTTCGTCCACGACAGCGATCCCGATAATCTCCACCGCTTCGGCCTTCCCGGCAAAATCAACCTTCTCGCCGACCTCCGCGTCCATCATCGCGCGGGCGAGTGGAGAGGAGAAGCTGATCCGCCCCTCGTTCGGATCAGCCTCGTCATCACCGACGATCGCTACTGTCTTTTCGCGGCCGTTCAGCCGGTAAGTCACGCGCGTGCCGAAGACGACGGCATCGCTGTTCGCCATCGGCCGCAGTTCCGCCGTCGCCAGCCGCGTGCGCCAGTAGCGTAGCTCGCGCTTGTGCTTCTTGGCCGCTTCTTCGTCCATCGCCTCGGTATCGACGCCCTCTAGCACCGCCACTTTCTCGCGCGTCAGCCGCAGCCCGCGCGTCGTCACCCAATTGGGACCGGGCGGAATGGGCAGCTCGAACTTCGGCTCCATATGCTCATCGTCGCTCTCGCGACGAAAGGCGACACTCATCTTGCCTCTCCTGAAAAATCGATCATGCAGGACAACGGCCTCGGCGGCCGGTCAGTCTTCGTCGAACAGCCCGGCTAGCTGCTCCACCATCGTCCCGCCCAATTGCTCGGCGTCCATGATGGTGACGGCGCGGTGGTAATAGCGGGTGACGTCATGGCCGATGCCGATCGCCACCAGTTGCACTGGCGACCGGTTCTCGATCCAGTCGATCACCTGTCGCAAATGCCGCTCCAGATAGGTGCCGCTGTTGACCGACAGGGTGGAATCATCGACCGGCGCGCCATCGGAGATCACCATCAGGATACGCCGTTCCTCCGGCCGCGCGATCAGCCGCGCATGTGCCCAGAGCAGCGCCTCGCCGTCGATATTCTCCTTGAGCAGTCCCTCGCGCATCATCAGGCCCAGATTCTTGCGCGCCCGGCGCCAGGGATCATCGGCCTTTTTGTAGATGATATGGCGCAGATCGTTCAAACGCCCCGGCATCGGCGGCCGTCCGGCGGCGAGCCATTCCTCGCGCGCCTGTCCGCCCTTCCACGCGCGCGTCGTGAAGCCCAATATCTCGGTCTTGACGCCGCAGCGTTCCAGCGTGCGCGCCATGATGTCGGCGCTGATCGCGGCAATGCTGATCGGTCGCCCGCGCATCGAACCGCTATTGTCGATCAGCAGCGTGACTACCGTATCGCGGAACTCGGTATCCCGCTCGATCTTGTAGCTGAGCGATCGGGTCGGATCGATCACGATCCGCGCCAGCCGCGCCGCGTCCAGCATCCCTTCTTCCTGGTCGAAGTCCCAGGATCGCGACTGCTGCGCCATCAAGCGCCGCTGCAACCGGTTGGCGAGCTTGGTGACGGCGCCCTGCAAACTGACGAGCTGCTGGTCGAGAAAGCCGCGCAGCCGCACCAGCTCATCTTCGTCGCACAGGTCCTCAGGCGCGACGATCTCGTCGAACTTGGTGGTATAGGCCTTATAGTCGAAGCCGGGCGGCAGGTCGGACATCGGCCGGTTGGGCCGGACCGGCATCATGCCTTCCTCACCCATGTCGTCGGCGCCCTCGTCGCTGTCGGCGTCGAACTCGTCGCTATAGTCGGTCTCGCCTTCCTCGGTCTCACCGCCCTGATCTTCGGCGCGCGCCTCGGCGTTCATGTCGCTGTCGCCGGCCTCGTCCTGGCCGCTGTCGCCTTCCTCCTGCTGGTCTTCCTGATCCTCGCTCTCGTCCTGCGATTCAGTTTCGTCCGTATCCGGCGGCACGTCGGCGTCGATGAGCTGGAGATGCTCCAGCATGGCGGTTGCCAGCTTCTGGAAGGCGCGCTGGTCGTCGATCGCCATGCCGAGCGCGTCGAGATCAGTCCCGGCCTTGTCCTCGATCCACTGATCGACCATGGCGACGCCCGGCGCGGCATCCGTGGGAATGGGCTGCCCGGTCAACCGTTCACGCACCTTCAGCGCCAGCGCGGTCGACAAGGGCACTTCATCAGCCGATCGCGCCCGGCGGATCGCATCGGATTTCAGCCGCAGGTCCAGCGCATGGTTGAGGTTGGCGCGTACGCCCTCCATCGCCCGCGCGCCGATCGCCTCGACCCGCGCCTGCTCGACCGCGTCGAACACCGCGCGCGCCACCGCTTCGGTGGGGGCGGAGGACGCATGGACCTTCGCATTATGATGGCGCATCTTCAGCGCAGAGGCGTCGGCAAAACCGCGCGCCAGCGCCACCTGATCGGCGGGCAGGGCGCGGCCGGGCGTCGGCACCTTGATCGCCTTGCCGGCGGCGTGGGGCGTATCGGCGGTGAAGCCGACCTCAACCTCCGCATCGCGCGTGATCGCGCGGGCGGCGCCGGACAGCACGTCCTTGAAGGCGTCGATGGGCGAACGTTCGGTCACGGCCGCTCCGCTTCACCCACACGGGGGACGGCGATCGTCTCGATCTGCGTCTCGACTTCGCTCATCAGCTTGTGGACCGGGCATTTGGCGGCGACGGCGATCAGCTTGTTATGCTGTTCGTCAGTCATGGGGCCGGTGATGGCGATGCGGGTGGTCAGCTTGTAGACGCCCTGCCGTTCCTGGCTGGCGTCGCGGACGACGCCGACATGGATATCCTCCACCGGGATGCCGTTGCGCTGCGCATACCAGAGCATGGTCATCGCCTTGCACGCGCCCAGCGCCGAATCATACAGGTCGTGTGGATCCGGCCCGGCGTCATGGCCATCGGGCGCCGACATGTCGGCGACGATCTCGTGCCCGCGGATGCTGATCCGGTGCGCGGTGCCGTTCGGGTCGATTCGTTCGACGACGATCATGCTTTGTCTCCCTGCCGTCGGCGCAGGGCGAACCTTCAGTTCGCCCGGCTCGCCACGCTCTCGGGAAGATCCTTCCCGAACACGCGCTGATAATATTCGGCGACCAGCGCCCGCTCGGCTTCATCGCATTTGTTGAGGAAGCTCAGGCGGAAGGCGAAGCCGACATTCTTGAAGATCAGCGCATTCTGTGCCCAGCTAATGACGGTGCGGGGCGACATGACGGTCGAGATATCGCCGTTGATGAAGCCCTGGCGGGTCAGTTCCGCCACCTTGATCATATTCTCGACTTCCTTGCGGCCGCCCTCATGATCATATTCGCCCGACTTGGCCAGCACCACCTGCGCCTCGGTCGCGGCGGGCAGATAGTTCAATGCCACCACCAGGTTCCACCGGTCCATCTGGCCCTGGTTGATCTGCTGCGTGCCATGATAGAGGCCGGTCGTGTCGCCCAGGCCAACGGTGTTGGCGGTCGCGAACAGGCGGAAATGCGGGTTCGGGCGGATCACGCGATTCTGGTCCAGCAGCGTCATCTTGCCGTCCGTCTCCAGCACGCGCTGGATCACGAACATCACGTCCGGGCGGCCGGCGTCATATTCGTCGAACACCAGAGCGACGGGGCGCTGCAATGACCAGGGAAGCAGGCCTTCCCGGAATTCCGTCACCTGCTGCCCGTCCTTGAGGACGATGGCGTCGCGGCCCACCAGGTCGATACGGCTGATATGCGCGTCCAGGTTGATGCGGATGCACGGCCATTTCAGGCGCGCGGCGACCTGTTCGATATGGCTCGACTTGCCGGTGCCATGATAGCCCTGCACCATGACGCGGCGATTATAGGCAAAGCCCGCCAGGATCGCGAGCGTGGTGTCCGGATCGAACACATAGGCGGGGTCCAGGTCCGGCACGCGCTCGTCGGCCTGGGAAAAGGCCGGGATCTTCATGTCGACGTCGATGCCGAAGACCTCGCGTGCGTCCACCTCACGGTCGGGCGCTTCCAGCAGCGTGTCGGCGCGGGTGTCGGGCTGGACGTTCGAAATATCGGTCATCGGGTCGTCATCTTTCTGCGATTCCTTCTCGCCCTAACCCATATCCAAAGGGCATGTCGATAGAGTGGAGCCTCGTTCCGTGACGATCAAGCGGCCCTTTTCGCCAAATTGGCCTCCTTGCCTATCAGGACGAAACCCGCGGACGATGGGCCGTGGCATGGTTCAGCCTGTCCTACAGTCCCTGGCCATGGCAATATATGTGCCCGACGCCTTCACCCACCTCTGGCTTGTAACGAAATTTCCAACTTCAGCATGAAAATTTCAAATTTTACGGGAAATGTGCGAAGTTAAGCGAAAGCCGCCGCCTTGCGCAAATGCCCATAGGCCTCGATCACACCCTGCAACGCGCCTTCATGGCTGCGGTCGCCACCATTATGGTCGGGATGATAGCGGCGCAGCAATTCGGTATAGCGCGCCCGCAACGCCTTGCGATCCGCGTCGATCGGCAGGCCCATGACCATAAGCTGCCTGCGGTCCTCGTTGGACAGGAATTTCCCGTCCTGCCGCATCTGGCTGTCGGCCCACGCCTTGGCGACGCGCTCCTTGAACCTGGCCCCGATCGCATCGAGCGGGTCCTGGAAATCCGACCATTTGGGTGGCGGACTGGTGGCGTTGGAGGAAAAGGCGCGCGTCTCCCGTTCCCACCCCGCATAGGGGCGCTGGGCGGCGGCGATCTCTTCCGGACTCATGCCGGTGAAGAAATTATAGCCCTGGTTGAACGCGCGCACATGGTCCAAGCACAGCCAGCGCCAGCGCGGCCCCTCCTGGCCTGGCTGGCCGCCTTCCAACGGCGGCGCGCGAAACTCGCCCGGTTCCGGGCAGCCTTCCACCGCGCAGGGGCGTTCGCCGTCGACGCGGCCATGGAAACGATTGAAACGACGGGTCGAGAAGGATTCGCTGCTCAAGATTGTCCTGATGGAATGACTGGCAAAGCAGCTTATATAGGCGATATGACCACCGACCTCAAAGGCCCCGTTGCCACCGAAATCGAGGCGCGGCTGCGCGCCGCCCTATCGCCCGACCATCTCGCCGTCATCGACGACAGCGAAAAGCATCGCGGTCATGCCGGTCATGACGGTTCGGGCGAAAGCCATTTCACGGTAGAGGTCGTGTCCGATCGCTTCACCGGCCAGAGCCGCGTTGGCCGTCAACGCCTGGTCAATGCCGCGCTCGCCGACCTGCTGCGCGACAAGGTTCATGCCCTCGCCATCAAGGCGCGCGCGCCCGGCGAATGAGCGCCCGGCCGCAACGTCCCGCTGCGCGGCTGCTGGTGCTGGATGAGCGGCATCGGCTGCTGCTCTTCCGCTTTACGCCCGACGACCGTGCGCCCTTCTGGGTGACGCCCGGCGGCGCGCTCGATCCGGGCGAAAGTTTCGAGCAGGCGGCGCGGCGTGAATTGTTCGAGGAAACCGGCTTTACCTGCCCCATCGGCCCGCAGGTCGCGGTCCGCCATGTCCGCTTCGTCACGATCGAGGGTGTCGAAGTCGATGCGGAGGAACGCTATTACCCCGTCTATCCGCAGGACTATACCCTGTCCCTCATCGGCCACACCGCGCTGGAGCAACGAGTCATGACCAGCCATCGCTGGTGGACGCCGGAGGAGCTGGTTGCCTGCCCCGAACCCTATTTCCCGCTAGACCTGATCGCGCTCTGGACCCAGCTTCCGCGTGCGCAGACGCAAGAGGACGCCTTATGACCGACATCGACAGCATCATCCAGACGATCACGCCGACCACACATGACCTGGGCGATTTCAAGGTTCACCGCTCGCTGCCGGTCAAGGGGCGCACCATGGTCGGCCCATTCATCTTCTTCGACCAGGCGGGACCGGCGCGGATCGCGCCGGGGCAGGGCATCGACGTGCGCCCGCATCCGCACATCAACCTCTCCACCGTCACCTATATGTATGAAGGCGCCTTCATGCACCGCGACTCGCTCGGCACCGAGCAGTTGATCGAGCCGGGCGCGGTCAACCTGATGACGGCGGGCAAGGGCATCGTCCATTCGGAGCGTTCCCCGGACGAGGACCGCGCGAAGGCGTCCAAGCTCTCCGCCATCCAGACCTGGCTCGCTTTGCCCGACCGGTTCGAGGAAATGGACCCCGCCTTCGAGCATGTGGGGGAGGGCGGCCTGCCCGTGATCGAGGATGGGGGCGTCCGCGCCCGTGTCATCATGGGGTCGCTCTGGGGTGAGACGTCGCCTGTCACCACCTATGCCCACACCATCTATGCCGACATCCAGTTGGCCCCCGGCGGACGCATCGCCATAGATCCGTCGGCGGACGAGCGTGCTCTGTATGTATCGGGCGGCGACGCGGCGCTCGACGGGCAGATGCTGGCGCCCCAGATGCTCTATGTCCTGCGTCCCGGCGTCTCCGCCACGCTGATGAGCGTCGATGGCGGCCGGGTCGTCCTGTGCGGCGGCGAAGCCTTCACCTCGCCCCGTCACGTCTGGTGGAATTTCGTCGCCTCGACCCAGGACCGGCTGATGCAGGCGCGCGAGGATTGGGACGCGATGCGCTTCCCCCTCATCCCCGGCGACGATCAGGAGTTCATCCCCATCCCGCAGGGACGGCCCAAGACGGTCAGCTATCCCTGATCGACCGCCGTTCGTTTCGATCCGGATCGGGAACAGCCCCGTCCGGTCGGGACATTACTGCACGAAGGTCAGTGAGAGATTTTCGGCATTTTTGGGAATGTCGATCCGGCTCTCATTGATGGAGGCTTCCTCGCCGGGCTTGAGGCTGGTCTTGTCGGCCTTGGTGGTCCAGCTAAAGACCAACCGGTTCTGCCGGTCACGCAACTGCACCAGCACCGGGGGGACAGGCAGCGCCTGGGCGCCGCTGTTCACGATCCGCGCGCCGAAGGCGAAATATTCCTCGCCCGTCGGCAGTTTGCGTCGCTCGGCCGGCTTGGACAGGTAGAAGAGCAGGTCGGGATCGCCTTCATCGGGAACGATGCCCATGGCCACCATCCAGGCGGGCGGTCCGAAATAATAGAGCGCCCCGCCCGCCGCGGCCACGAGCAGAAAGAAACCGGCGGCAGCCCAGGTCCAGAATTTGAGCATGTTGCGACGGGGCCTGATCGGCGCGAGCGGTGCGAAGGAATCCTCTTCCGCCGGGTCGACCCGGACTCCGGCATAAATGTCATCGAAACGATGATCGGCCGGCGCGGCGCTGGGCGGCGCGACCTCTTCCGGTGACGTCGGTTCAGGCGCGACAGGTTCGGTGACGGCCGGGACTTCCGGCTCCCGCTCGGCCACGGGCGTTTCCGGCGCGGCAGGAGGTGGCGGCGGAGGGGCAACTGTTTCGACCGGAGCAGGCACGGGCAACGGCGCGACAGGCGCTTCCTCGCGCACCGGCAGGGCAACCGGCTCCTGGAACCAGCTATGCTTGCACGCCGCGCAGCGGACCTGGCGACCATTGGGGCCTACGGCGCTATCGGGCACGACATATCGCGTCGCGCAATTGGGACACACCAGGATCATGTCGCTTCATAGGCATGGCAGGGACTCGCGCGCAAGCGCCAACAACATAGGCGCGACTCGCGAGATCGCGCGGCGCGGGCTTTACGGCAGCCCGTTGCCTGTGCCATGGCTGCACCTTCGGGAAGCAGGGAGCGCACCAGCGCCACATCGCAGCATATGTCGGCCATCGTCCAGTTCGAAAATGTCGGTCTGCGCTATGGTCTGGACAGCGAGACGCTATCCGACGTCAGCTTCACCCTCGCCAGTGGCGGCTTTTACTTCCTGACCGGTGCTTCGGGCGCGGGCAAGACCTCGCTGTTCAAGCTCCTCTATCTCGCCCAGCGCCCCAGTCGCGGCGTCATCCGGCTGTTCGGAGAAGATGTGGTGACGCTGCCCCGCAAGCGCCTGCCCGGCTTCCGCCGTCGCATTGGTGTCGTCTTCCAGGATTTTCGGCTGGTCCCGCATTTGTCGGCCTATGATAATATCGCCCTGCCGCTCCGCGTCGCGGGGATGGAGGAAAGCGCGATCGACGCACCGGTCGTCGAAATGCTGAATTGGGTAGGGCTGGGCGATCGCGGGCAAGCGCGGCCCGCCACCCTGTCGGGCGGGGAACAGCAGCGCGTCGCCATCGCTCGCGCGGTGATCGGCCGTCCGGAAATATTGGTCGCGGACGAACCGACCGGCAATGTCGACGCCGACATGGCCCGCCGCCTCATGAGCCTGTTCGAAGCGCTCAATCGCCTGGGGACGACCATCGTGGTCGCCACCCACGACCTGCCATTGATCGCACAGGTCAAGGGCGCGCAGATGATGAAGCTGGACAGGGGCAGGCTGGCCGATCCCACCGGCATGTTGCGCTATCCGCCGCGTCCGCAGGAGCGGACCTGATGGCAAGCGGCGCCAACCGCAGGGCTGCCGCCGCCGCGCGTCATCGCCTGCTGCCTGCGGGCCGGGTGGCGGGACCGATGCCCTGGATCATCGCAATCATGATGTTCCTGACGATATTGTCCGCTGCCGCTGGCCTGGGCCTGGGCGCGGCGGTTCGGTCGATGAGCGCCGACCTGGCCGGGCGCGCCAGCGTGCAGGTGGTGGAGGCCAATGCGGAAGCGCGCGACGGGCTGGCGGCCCGCACACTGCAATTGTTGCGCGGGGCGCAGGGCGTGCGGTCTGCCGATCCGGTTGATCCGGCATTACTGGCCGACCAGCTTCGTCCCTGGCTGGGCGATGCGGCGACCAGTGGTGATCTGCCCGTGCCGGCGCTGATCGACGTGACGCTGACGCCGGGTGAGGCGGATGCGAAGGTCGATCGCGTGCGCCGCCTGCTGGTCGGCCTGTCGCCCAAGCTGCGGATCGAGCCGCACGCCACCTTCTTGCAGCCGCTCGCTGGCCTGCTCAGCGCGTTGGGCTGGCTGGCCGCGGGAGTGGTTGCGCTGATGATCCTCGCCACCGGTGCGGTGACGGTGCTGGCGGCGCGCGGCGCGCATGACAGCCATCGCGGGACGATCGACGTATTGCACCTGATGGGATCGACCGATGTGCAGATCGCCCGCCTGTTCCAGCGGCGCATCGGCCTCGACGCCTTTCTGGGCAGCGCGCTGGGCTTCGCCTTCGCCATTCTGGTCATCATGGTGATCGGCCTGCGCCTGTCGGCGATGGGATCGGACCTGCTGGGCGCCGTCACGCTCGACATGCTGAGCTGGGTGTTGCTGGCGTTGCTGCCGGTGTTGGGGGTGGTTCTTGCCATGCTCACCGCACGTTGGACGGTGCTGCGTGCGCTGGGACGATCGCTATGATCGTCCGTTTTGCCGCCGTCACTTTGCTGGCCTGGATGCTGGGTTTTGCCTGGTTCGCCATTTTCCTGCCCCAGCCGCTCGACGGTCGCCGGACCGACGCCATCGTCGTGCTGACCGGCGGGGCGGGGCGGATCGACCGCGGTATTGCCCTGTTGCGGGACGGCGCGGCCAAGCGGATGCTGATATCGGGCGTCGACCGCGCGGTTCGTCCGGTCGAGCTGGCGGCGCAATATAAGGCGCCGGAGCAGCTCTTCACCTGCTGCATCACGCTGGGCCGCGAGGCGATCGACACCCGTTCCAATGCGATCGAGACGGCGCGCTGGCTGGAGCGGCGCGATTATAAGACCGTGCGGCTCATCACTACCGACTGGCATATGCGCCGTTCCGCGCTGGAACTGCGGCAGGCGCTTCCCGGCCGTGTCACGCTGGTTTATGACGCCGTTCCCAGCCGCCCAAGCCTGACCATGCTGCTGCGCGAATATAATAAATATCTGCTGCGGCGCGGCGCGGCGCTGATCGGCATCTGACGGCTTTTTCTTATGATTACCGCCATCCGCTCCCTTCTGTTCATGCTGGTCTTCTACAGCGGCAGCCTGCTCTTCGTCCTGTCGGCGCTGCTGTTCGCCTGGATCGCGCCCACGTCGGTGCAACGGATCGCCACCGGCTGGAGCCGCTTCCATCGCGCCAGCGCGCGCTGGCTGCTGGGGCAGAAGGTGGTGGTGGAAGGCGACCTGCCGCAGGGACCATATCTCTACATCCTCAAACATGAATCGATGTTCGAGACGATCGATCTGCTTTGCCTGTTCGATCGACCGGCGATCGGTGCTAAGCGCGAATTGCTCGATATTCCGCTCTGGGGGGAGATCGCCCGGCGCTACGGCCTGATCCCGATCGAGCGCACCGCAGGGGCCAGCGCATTGCGGGCGCTGCGTGTGTCGGCCAAGGCGGCGTCCGCGCAGGGACGCGCCGTCTGCCTTTTCCCCGAAGGCACCCGCGTGCCGCATGGTGAGGCACCGCCGCTCAAGGCCGGGTTCGCCGGACTTTACAGCTTGCTGGGCCTGCCGGTGGTGCCGATCGCGGTGGACAGCGGCCGTGTCTCGCCGCGCGGCAAGTTCCTGAAGCACGCCGGCGTCATCACCTACAAGGTGGGGGAGATCGTCCCCGTCGGCCTCGACCGCAAGGATGCCGAGGCGCGGGTTCATGCCGCGATCAACGCCCTGAACTGACGCTCAGTGCGACCGGCCGAAGTCCGGCTTGGCGTCGTCCTGCCCCTGTTCGATGATCGACCGGCGGATCGCGCGGGTGCGGGTGAAGAGGTTGAACAAAGCGTCGCCGTCATTCCAGCGGATCGCCCGCTGGAGCGCGGACAGATCTTCCGAAAAGCGCTGGAGCATTTCCAGCACCGCATCCTTGTTCGCCAGGAACACATCGCGCCACATGGTCGGGTCCGACGCGGCGATGCGGGTAAAGTCGCGAAAGCCGCCCGCCGAATATTTGATGACTTCGGACTGGGTCACATTCTCCAGATCGCTGGCCGTGCCGACGATGGTGTAGGCGATGAGGTGCGGCAGATGGCTCGTCACCGCCAGCACCAGGTCGTGATGCGCCGGGTCCATCATCTCGACATTGGCGCCCACGCGCCGCCACAGTTCGGCGACCCGCTCGACGGCGACCGGATCGGCGTCGGCGGGCGGGGTGACGATCGACCAGCGGCCCTTGAACAGGGTGGCAAAGCCTGCTTCCGGCCCGCTATTCTCCGTCCCCGCCACCGGATGGGCCGGGATGATCGTCCGCCCCGGCAGGGCGGCGTTGAGCTGCGCCAGCACATCCACCTTGCACGATCCGACATCGCTGACGATGGCGTCGGCCGGCAGGTCGTCGGCAATCTCCGCTGCCGCCGCGCCCATGGCGCGCACGGGCACGCACAATATCACCAGATCGGCGTCCGTGACGGATGTGCCCGCCGTGTCGGTCACATCGTCGCACAGGTCGATGCGCCGGGCGATGTCCCGCACCGCCGGATCGGCATCATGGCCGGTCACGCGCACGGTCGGCATCTCCGCCCGGATCGCGCGGGCGAGCGAGGAACCGATCAGCCCCAGGCCGATGATGGTGATGCGGGCGAAAGGCAGCATCGGTTCAGGCCGCCTCCGCCATGGCGCGCAGCTTGTTCGCGACCGCGCGGGTCTGCGCCTTGGTGCCGATGGTGATGCGCAGGCCGTTGGGCAGGCCCTGCCCCGGCAGCCAGCGCGTGGCATAGCCTTCGTCCCACAGCCCTTTCATCGCGGCCTCCGCAGTCAGCTTGCCGTCGAACAGGATCAGCAGGAAGTTGGTCTTGCTGGGCACCACGCGCAGGCCGTAATTGGAGAGCGAGGCGATCTCCCCCGCCAGCCATTCGCGCCAGCGGGCATTGTGCGTCCGGCTCTGTTCGACCCAGGCGGTGTCGCCGATCGCCGCTATCGCCGCCGCCTGGCCCGCCGTCGTCACATTGAACGGCGCGCGGATGCGGTGCAGGATGTCGATCACATCCTGACAGGCATAGCCCCAGCCGATCCGTTCGGCGGCCAGCCCGTAGATTTTCGAGAAGGTGCGCGTGACGAAGATGTTGGCGGCGGTCTTCGCCAGTTCCAGCCCACCATCATCCTCGTCTGCATCTAGATATTCGGCATAGGCCTGATCCAGCACGAACAATATGTCGGGGCGCAGCCCCGCGTGGAGCCGGGCAATCTCTTCACGGCTGGTCATGGTGCCGGTCGGGTTGTTGGGGTTGGCGAGGAAAACGACCTTGGTCCGCTCCGTCACCGCCGCCAGCAGCGCGTCCACATCGGTCGCATAATCCTTGTCCGGTGCTTCCACCGGCGTTGCGCCCACGCGCCGCGCGGCGATGTCGTAGACCGAAAAGCCGTAGCGGACGAAGAGCACCTCATCGCCCGGCCCGGCATAGGCGCTGGCGGCGATGTGCAGCAGTTCGTCCGACCCGGTGCCGTAGATGATCCGCGCCGGGTCCAGCCCGTGCGCCGCGCCGATCGCTTCGCGCAGCTTCGCCGCGCCCGGATCGGGATAGGTGGCGAGGTCGGCGGTGGCCGCGACTAGCGCCGCGCGGGCGGCTGCGCCGGTGCCGAGCGGATTTTCGTTGGCGCTGAGCTTGATGAGAGGACGGCCATCGTCGGCCGCCGACTTGCCCGGCACATAAGGCGAAATGCCGAGGATCCAGTCCTTGGGAGCAGGTTTTGTCATGGACGCGGGCTTTAGCGGCTTCCGCGCCAAAGGCAAAGCACCAGACCGACCGGGTTTCGCGAAGGTCACAGCCAGAAGTTCACACCGTTCCGGGAAATTTTTTGGCGCGATTCGCGGAAATCGGGACAGGAATGCGCCGGGGACGCGCCAGGAACGCTACCGCGACGCGCCAGCAGCGCGACGAATGGGCGACACCGACGCGCCAGTAGCGCGCCACGCACGCGCCACCTGCGCGACAGTTGGGCGGACGCGCGGCTGGGGGAGAGGGGGATGGCGGGAGCGGGAGAAGGCTGTTCCATCCGACAGGATAAACCAGAGGAAATCCTACATTGGAAGGGGGATGTGCGGATGGATAGCTAAGGGTGGCAGGCGCGGGTAGGTTATAGGCATACAGCACGGTTGCTGCCCTTGTTCACGTAGGTTAGGCCATGAAAATGGGAGCAAGGATGCATGTATAATTTGTTCATATCGGCGGGTTCGGCCGCATGGAACGATAACCGGCGCACTAACGGCGAATGGTTCAAGCCGTCAGCGACGGACGCTGCGGCCCTCCAACGACGAAAGTTGCAATAATGGATTGGAGCGAAATCGCCCTGCCCGTGGGCAGTCCAGAACGCCACGACTTCGGTATGCACCTAAATTTCACACTGCCCGACGCAACATGTGAAATGCCAGCGACCGAACGCCAAGCCGAATCCGTGAAACTGTTTTACCAAACTGACTTCGGAGAGTTGCGTCACAGCCAAGCCCACGCACTCCTGTCATGCCGTGAATATGCCCGGCTGTGCTCTGAAGCAATCTTCAAGCGATACCCGCCCGCTGTGCAACACATCATGGCGCGGGCGTTGGCAGCGTTCCTGTTATCCGATGCTCACGCAGTTGCGTTCGTGACCAATTGGAGCGACGCCGCTTTCAAACGTGGATCCAGTTCGCCACGGATACGGGAGTCGCAATTTTTCACCGACGTTGAACAGTTCGCCAGTTACCTTGAAGGAATGATGGAATTGAACGGCTGGACGTTAGATCATTTGAAGCAATTACGGTTTCGATAACGACACTTCAGCCATTTATACGACCGTCACCCCGGACCCTTCGACAGGCTCAGGACAGGCTTGATCCGGGGTCCCGCTTTTGCTTGAGAAAGAAGTGGGATGCCGGGTTAAACTCGGCATGACGTGGGAAAAATGGCAACAATCGGTCAGTCACAGCCGTTTAGCTTATGCTCTCGCAGGCCTGCCGCCCCCCTCTTCTGTGATGCGACTTATACCGAGCTGCGTAGAGAATGACTCATCAACTTCGGTTGCTTGTTCCCCGGCGCAGGCCGGGGTCCAGTTCTGACGCTGGAGCTGGACCCCGGCCTGCGTCGGGGAACGGATCGGCATGGTTCCAATCAATACAACCCGGTATTTACCTGCCCACGCCCTACACCACCGGCGTCAGCAGCTTCTCGCCCGCAAACCATGCGTCCAGATTGGCGAGGACCAGGTCGGCCATGGCCTTGCGGGTGTGGACCGTGGCGCTGCCCTGATGGGGTTGCAGCACGACATGGTCCATGGTGAGCAGCGCTTCCGGCACATGCGGTTCGTGGGCGAATACGTCCAGCCCCGCGCCGGCGATGCGCTTGTCCGCCAGCGCCGCCACCATCGCCTCTTCGTCGATCACGCCGCCCCGGCTGATGTTGACGATCACCCCCTCCGGCCCCAGCGCGTCGAGCATCGCCGTATCGACCAGCTTTGCGGCTTCCGGCCCGCCCGATGTGGCGACGATCAGGACGTCGCTGGCCCGCGCGAAGTCGATCGGGTCGGCGACATAGCGATAGGGCGTGTCCACCGCCTCCCGCCGGTTGTGGTAGAGGATTTCGCCCGCCACCGGCTCCAGCCGCTTCGCGATCGCCCGGCCGATACGGCCCAGCCCCAATATGCCGATGCGCGATCCCGTGACCCGGCCGGACAGGGGTGGCTTCCCGCCCCGCGCCCAGGCGCCCGATCGCACCATCCGGTCGTTGGCGGCGATGTTGCGTATCGTGGCGTAGAGCAGGCCGACGGCGAGGTCGGCGACATCGTCGGTCAGTACGTCGGGCGTGTTGGTGACGCGAATGCCGTTCGCGCGGGCATGGTCGACATCGACCTTGTCATAGCCGACCGAGAACAGCCCGATCATCTCCAGCCTGGGCAGCGCGTCCATGGCCGCCGCCGATGCGCCCACCGATCCGAAGCTCACCAACGCCCGTGCTTCCCGCACCGGCGGCGGCAGGGCGGCCAGGTCGGCGTCGGCCGCCACGGCATGGACGGTGAAACGCCGCTCCAGTTGTTGCGTCAGATAGGGGTAGAGCGGGCCATAGGCGACGATCGGGGGGCGTTGGGCATCGGTCATGCGGTTCCTCTAGGGGCTTTGTCGCCACTGTGCCAGATTGAAGGGGCCAGATTGCCGGGGCCAGATTGACAGGGAGGGGCCATGGTCCTAGCCCCACTCGATCATGGCCAGCGTCCCCATCAGCGAAGACAGCCGTTTCGGCCTGCGCCGTCAGGCCCGCCTCGCCAGCCCGCTGCGCCTGTCCAGCGGCGCCAGCCTGGCGTCGGTCGACATCGCCTATGAAACCTATGGCGCGATGAATGCGGACAAATCCAATGTCATCCTGATCTGCCATGCGCTGACCGGCGACCAATATGTCGCGTCGGACCATCCCGTCACCGGCAAGCCCGGCTGGTGGTGGCGGCTGGTGGGCGAGGGCAAGCCGGTCGATCCGGCGCGGCATTTCATCATCTGCTCCAATGTCATCGGGAGCTGCATGGGCTCTTCCGGCCCGGCGAGCATCGATCCCGCCACCGGAGAGCCGCACGCCATGCGCTTCCCGGTCCTCACCATCGCCGACATGGTGCGGGCGCAGGCGCTGTTGCTCGACCATCTGGGCGTGGACCGGTTGAGCGCCGTCATCGGCGGGTCGATGGGCGGGATGCAGGCGCTGACCTGGCCGACGCTGTTCCCCGATCGGGTCGAAAGCTGCATCGTCATCGCTTCTACGGCGCGGCACAGCGCGCAGAATATCGCCTTCCACGAGGTCGGGCGGCAGGCGATCATGGCCGATCCCAACTGGCGCGGCGGCGATTATTATGCCGATGGGCAGGTGCCGAGCGCGGGGCTGGCGGTGGCGCGCATGGCGGCGCACATCACCTATCTGTCCGAAGCGGGGCTGACCGAGAAATTCGGGCGGCGGTTGCAGGGGCGTGACGCCAAGACCTTCGGCTTCGACGCTGATTTCCAGGTGGAGAGCTATCTGCGCCACCAGGGGTTGAGCTTTGTCGAGCGGTTCGACGCCAACTCCTATCTCTATATCACCCGCGCCATGGACTATTACGACATTGCCGAGGATCATGGCGGATTGCTGGCCAAGGCCTTCGCCCCGACCAGCGCGCGCTTCTGCCTGGTGAGCTTCGATACGGACTGGCTCTATCCCACGGCGGAATCGCGGGTGATCGTCCATGCGCTGAACGCCAGCGGCGCGCAGGCGAGCTTCGTCGAATTGTCCAGCCCCTTCGGCCATGACGCCTTCCTGCTCGAATGCCCCGAACTCAACCGGGTGGTGGACGGCTTCCTGCGGGGCGGCCGGGCATGAGAGAGGCGTTGCGGCCGGACCTGGCCCTGATCGCACGCACGGTGCGGCAGGGCGCGCGCGTGCTGGACGTGGGTTGCGGCGACGGCGCGCTGATGGCGGCATTGCGCGACGCCAAGCAGGTCGATGCGCGCGGGCTGGAGATTGACGGGTCCAACGTGGCCGCCGCCGTCGGGCGCGGCCTGTCCATCGTGCAGGGTGATGCCGACACCGACCTCAGCTATTATCCCGACGCCAGCTTCGACTATGCGATCCTCAGCCAGACGCTGCAGACCACGCGCCGGCCCGACCAGGTGATGGAGGAATTGCTGCGCATCGGGCGGCAGGCCTTCGTCTCCTTCCCCAATTTCGCGCATTGGCGCGGGCGGTTGTCCCTGATGCTGGGCGGGCGGATGCCGGTGACGCGGCTGTTGCCCGACACCTGGTACGACACGCTCAACATCCACCATGTCACGGTCGACGATTTCCGCGCGCTGGTGAAGGAACGCGGCTGGCATATCGAGGGCCAATGGTTCCTGAAGGGCGACCGGGAAACCACCCACGCCAACGCGAACCTGTTCGCCGAACATGCGGTGTTCCTGCTGCGGAAATAGAGCCGGCTTCCCTTCCCGATCGGCGGCGCTGGCCCGGTCCCCGAACATGCGCTACCAGCCGGGAATGGACGATCTGTTTTCCGAACGTGCGGTCGAAGGCAAAACGCTGTCGCGTGCCGATGTTGAAGGGCTGTCCGGCGCCTCGCACCGGCTGGTCGACTGCGATTTTGAGGAAGCGGATTTGTCCGGCCTGGACCTGACGGGATGGGTCTTTGAACGGTGCAATCTTCGCAAGAGCGACCTGAGCGGGGCAAGGCTTTCGGAAAGCGTCTGGAAGTCCTGCCGGGGCGCCTTTGCGAATTTCACCGGGGCCGACGCGAGCGAAGCGCGATTCGTGAGCAGCGATTTCAACAATGCCAGCTTTCGCCGGACGGTCCTGACCTCCGCCGCATTTGCGGGATCGAAATTGACGGGCGCCGATTTCACCGACGCCAGGGCGCTGGACCTGCGGTTCGAGGAGAGCCTGCTTATCAACGCCAAACTTGTCGGCTTTTCCTTCCTCAAACAGGCGGTGAGCAAGGTCGATTTCTCGCAGGCCGATCTGCGCAAATGCGATTTCCGGCACACGATCCTGGATGATTGCAGCCTGCGTGATGCCAATGTGGCCGGATCGCGGTTCGAGGGCGCGGATTTGCGCAATGCGGATCTGGGCGGCCTGCGACTGGTCGATGCGGGGCTGTTCAGGGGCGCGACCATTTCGCGCAATCAGGCCGGACAATTGCTTGGCGAGCTGGGCCTGAACGTCCGATAAGGGGGCGGACCCTATCCCCGCTTCCCGATCCCCCGTTCGATCAGCGCGTTGGCGATCGCCGCTATCTCCTCGGCCGGGCGGCTGTCGTCCCAGACGCCGTAGCGCAGGCCCAGGAAGACGTTCATGCCCATGATCGCCCAGGCATGGACTTCCTCCACGTCCGCGCGCATGTCGCCATGCTCCGCCGCCTTCGCCAGGCGCGCGGCCATGCGGGTCGCCGTATTTTCATAATGGGCGCGGTAGGCGGCCTGATCGACGAACTCGGCTTCGTCGATGATGCGGTAGATTTCCTTGTGCGTGCGGGCGAACTCCAGGAAGCTGAGCAGGCCGATGCGTTCGGCGTCGATGCCGTCGCGCGCCTGCGCGATGCGCGGTCCCACATAGTCGCGCACCTGGCCCGACATGTCGGCGACGAGCGCGCGGAAGATGTCGTCCTTGGTATCGAAATAGGTGTAGAAACTGCCCAGCGCGCAGCCGGCGCGGCGGGTAATGCCGCTGATCGACCCGTCGTGGAATCCCTTCTCGCCAAACTCCGCCGCCGCCGCCGACAGCAATGCGCGGCGGGTGCGTTCGCCCCTGGGGGTGCGCGGGGTCTTGTCGTCCTTCGCGCCCTCCAACGCCTTGCCTTCGTCGGTCATCTCTACTCCTGCCATCCTGTGTTGTTTTTGCCGCAACGATAGGGTTCCGTCACCTGCCTCTTATTTCAAGTTGAAAGATGGTTCAACTTTCATTATCGAATCAGGCAACGCAAGCGATCCGGCAGACCGGGCGCCGTTTTCAGGAGAGGATCGACCCGATGAAGGCTCATCAGACCATTCGCGCTCTTGCCCTTGCCTCCGCCGCCTGGGGCGGGGCGACCGTCCTTCCCGCGCTGGCGCAGCAAGGCGCGCCGCAGGCCGCGTCGGACGACGAGGCCGCGATCGTCGTCACCGCCCGCCGGCGCGAGGAGACACTGGTCAGCGTGCCGATCGCGGTCAGCGCCTTTTCCGGCGAAGCGCTGGAGCGGGGCGGCGCGATCGACATCACCGATCTGGCCAATGTAACCCCCAACACCACGCTGGAGGCGTCGCGCGGCACCAATTCGACGCTGACCGCTTTCATCCGCGGCGTCGGCCAGCAGGACCCGGTGTCGGGTTTCGAACAGGGCGTCGGCATCTATCTGGACGATGTCTATCTGAACCGGCCGCAGGGCGCGATCCTGGACATTTACGATGTCGAGCGGATCGAGATTTTGCGCGGGCCGCAGGGGACGCTCTATGGCCGCAACACCATCGGCGGCGCGGTCAAATATGTGACCAGGATGCTGCCGCAGGACTTCTCGCTGAAGATCAAGGGCACCTATGGCACCTATGACCAGGCTGACGGCATCATCACGGCTTCGGCCCCGATCGGCGACCTGATCCGCGTCGGTGGCGCCTTCGCTCGCCTGTCGCGCGGCGGCTTCGGCAAGAACCTCACCACCGGGGAGGAGAATTACAACAAGGATATCTGGGCCGGGCGCGCCACGTTCGAAATGGGCGGCTATGGCCAGCCGGTGTTGATGCGCATCACCGGCGACTATACCAAGGACAACAGCAATCCGCGCGGCGGCCATCGCCTGATCCCCGGCCAATTGTCGGGCGCGCCGGTGCTGGACAATGTGTTCGACACGCGCGGCGGTCTTATCGACCCGAAGCAATATGTGAAATCCTACGGGCTTTCGATGAACGTCACGGCGGAATTGAGCGACGCGGTGACGCTGCGGTCGATCAGCGCCTGGCGCAAGGATGACAGCGCGTCGCCGATCGACTTCGATGCCTTGCCTGCCGTCGATGTCGATGTGCCGGCCTATTATTTCAACGAACAGCTCAGCCAGGAATTCCAGCTATTGCTCGACGCCGGACCGCTCAAGGGCATGGTCGGCTTCTATTATCTGGACGCCAGCGCCGACACCTCGTTCGATACGCGCATCTTCACGACCGTAGCGGGATTGACCGCCTTCACCCAGGCCAATGTCGACACTGAAACCTATGCGGTCTTCGGCGACTTCACCTATGATTTCAGCGACCGGTTCAGCGTGTCGGCGGGCGGCCGCTATACGTGGGACGAGCGGCGGGCGGACATTTTGCGGCAAAGCTATGTCGGTGGCGGATCGCCTATCTTCGGCGGGGCTGGCCTGCCCTTCGGCGCGCCCAGCACCGACTTCCGCGGATCGGCCAAATATAAGAAATTCACGCCGCGCTTCTCGGTCAGCTACAAGCCGACCCCGGATCATAATCTCTACGCCAGCTATTCCAAGGGCTTCAAGGGCGGGGGCTTCGACCCGCGCGGGGTGGGCACCAACGCGCCGGACCTGAATGGCGACGGCATAAGGCAGGAGAGCGAGATCGCGTCCTTCCTCAGCTTCCGCCCGGAACAGGTGGACAGCTATGAGGTCGGCTACAAGGGCAATTTCATGGACGGCGCGCTCTTTGTGGCAGTCGCCGGCTTCTATGCCGATTACAAGGATGTGCAGATTCCGGGGTCCGTCGCCTGCTCCGTCAATGTCGGCGGCGTGGCGACGCCTTCCTTCTGCGGCATCGTGTCCAATGCCGGCAAGGCGCGCTTCAAGGGGCTGGAGTTTGAAAGCAATGCGCGTTTGGGCCGGGATATCCTGTCCAGCGGCGACCGGCTGAACCTGTCGACCGCGATCGGTTATATCGATGCGGAATATCGCGAATATATCGCCAATATCGCCAGCGTGCCGACCGACGTGGCGCAATATCGGCGCGTGCAGAACACGCCCAAATGGACCGCCAGCGGGACGCTGAGCTACACCGCGCCGGTGGGCGACGGCAGCGTCTATCTCGGCAGCACCCTGTCCTGGCGGTCCAAGACCTATCAGTTCGAGATTCCCAACCCCTATATCGATCAGAAGGGCTACGCGCTGTGGGACGCGAGCATCGTCTATACCGCGCCCAATGACCGCTGGACGCTGGGCGTCCATGGCAAGAATATCCTGGACAAGGAATATAAGACGTCGGGCTACACCTTCGTCGCGGCCAATCCGGTGACGGGGGCGATCATCAACAATGCTGCCGGTTTCCCGACCCCCTCGCTGGGCCGCGAAGGCACGCTGACTGCCTTTTACGGCAATCCCCGGCAGGTGTTCGTGACCGGGACGGTGAAGTTTTAGGGCGGTTCACGGTGCCCGATGACAGGGATCGTTCCCCGGCCTTCGCCGGGGAACGGCCGGGTGGCATGATCGGCTATCAAGGAATAAAGCAGGCGTGATGACCGACCGAACCTCTTCCCCCGCCTATCGTGGCGTCGTGCTGGCGATGCTGTTGCTGGTCTATACGTTCAATTTCCTCGACCGGCAGATCCTCGGCATCCTGGCCGGGCCGATCAAGGCGGAGTTGCATCTGACCGATACGCAGCTTGGCGCACTGGGCGGCATAGCCTTCGCGCTTCTCTATTCGACGCTGGCGATCCCGCTGGCGCTGCTGGCCGACCGGACCAGCCGGACCTGGGTCATCACCGTCAGCCTCGCCGTCTGGAGCGGCTTTACCGCGCTTTGCGGCATGGCGGGCAGTTTCGCGCAGATGTTCCTGTTCCGCATCGGCGTGGGCGTGGGGGAGGCGGGCGGCGTCGCCCCCTCCTATGCGGTGATCTCCGACTATTTCCCGGCGCATCAGCGGGCGCGGGCGCTGTCCATCTATTCGCTCGGCATCCCTTTGGGATCGGCGGGGGGCGTGCTGCTGGGCGGCTATATCGCGCAGACCGTCGAGTGGCGCACCGCCTTCATCGCGGTTGGCGTCATGGGGCTGCTGATCGCCCCCGTCTTCCGCCTGGTGGTGCGGGAGCCTGCGCGGCCGATGCAGGCGGCGGATGCGGTGCCGGTATCGGCGGTGTTCGGCATCCTCGCGGCCAAGCGCAGTTTCTGGTTCCTGGCGCTGGGTGCGGCATGCAGTTCGATGTGCGGCTATGGCGTCGCCTTCTGGCTGCCCAGCCTGCTGATGCGCAGCTTCGGCCTCGACATCCTTGGGGCAGGGCAGTTTCTGGGCGCGCTGCTGCTGATCGGCGGGGTGGCGGGCGTGCTGCTGGGCGGCTGGCTGGGCGATGCGATGGGCGGCCGGGACAAGGCCTTCTACGCCTGGGTGCCGGCGGTCAGCTATGTGGTGGGGATGCCGCTGTTCGTGGTCGGCGTGCTGTCGAACAGCGTGGGCCTGGCCTTCGCTCTGTTCCTGATCCCGCAGGCTTTGGTCTATGTCTGGCTCGGCCCGGTGCTGACCGCCGTGCAGCATCTCGTCCCCGCCCATATGCGCGCGAGCGCGGCGGCGAGCTTCCTGCTCATCAACAATCTGGTCGGGCTGGGGCTTGGCTCGTGGAGCGTGGGCGCGCTGTCCGATGCATTGACGCCGGCCTATGGGGTGGAGGCGCTGCGCTACGCCATTGTTGCGGCGCTTGGCTTCTATCTGCTCGCGGGGCTGTTCATGGCGCTGGCGGGCAGGGCGTTGCGCAAGGATTGGGTGGCGGCCTGAAAATCCTCCCCTGTAAGGGGAGGGGGACCACGAAGTGGTGGGGTGTCACCCTATCGATAGCGGGACACCCCTCCGTCTGGCCTGCGGCCAGCCACCTCCCCTGCCAGGGGAGGATGACTGGTCCTAGCGCTCTTTCGTCGCGCTGAACTTCACCTTGGGGTGGCGTTCCTGCTGGTAGCCGATGTCCCAGGTGCTCTTGGCCATGAAGACGAGGTTGCCGTCGCGGTCCTTGGCCATGTTGGCGCCGTTATAGGAGACGAGATCCTTGACCGCCGCATCGTCGCCGCTGATCCAGCGGGCGGTGTCGAAGGGCGACTGTTCCAGCCCCGCCGCGACCTTATATTCCGCCTCAAGGCGCGAGATCAGCACTTCGAGCTGGAGCTGGCCGACCACGCCGACGATCCAGTTGCTGCCGATTTCGGGGTAGAAGACCTGGATCACACCCTCTTCGCTGAGGTCGTCCAGCGCCTTGCGCAACTGCTTGGTCTTGGTCGGGTCTTTCAGCGCCACGCGGCGCAATATTTCGGGCGCGAAATTGGGCAGGCCGGTGAAGCGCAGGCCCGGCTTTTCGCTCAGCGTGTCGCCCACGCGCAGCGCGCCATGGTTGGGGATGCCGATGATGTCGCCGGGGAAGGCCTCGTCCGCCAGTTCGCGATCCTGCGCGAAGAAAAGGATGGGCGAATGGACGGCGAGCGGCTTGCCCGATCCGCTCGGCGTCAGCTTCATGCCGCGTTTGAACTTGCCCGACACCAGCCGCATGAAGGCGATGCGGTCGCGGTGCATCGGGTCCATATTGGCCTGCACCTTGAAGATGAAGCCAGTGACTTCGCTCTGCTCCGGCTCCACGGCCGCAGGTTCGGCGGGCTGGGCGCGCGGCGGCGGGGCGTGGGCGGAGAGCGCGTCGATCAGTTCGGTGACGCCGAACAGCTTCAAGGCTGAGCCGAAATAGACCGGCGTCAGGTCGCCATGACGATAGCGGGCGAGGTCGAAATGGGCATAGCCGCCCTGGGAAAGTTCCGCTTCCTCGCGCAGCTTCGCCAGCCCTTGCGGCGAAAGAAAATCGGCCAGCTTCGGATCATCGAGGCCGGTGAACTGGTGGCGGGTGCCGTCAAACTCCTTGGATGGCCCCGTGGGCTGCATCAGCCGGTTGGTCGCGAAGTCGTAAATCCCCTCGAACTCGCCGCCCATGCCGACCGGCCAGCTCATCGGACAGACGTCGAGCTGGAGCTGGTCCGCCACCTCGTCCAGCAGGCCGAAGGTTTCGCGGCCCTCTCGGTCCACCTTGTTGACGAAGGTGATGATGGGGACGTTGCGCAGGCGGCAGACCTCGAACAATTTGCGCGTCTGCGGCTCGATGCCCTTGGCGGCGTCGATCACCATGACGGCGCTGTCGACGGCGGTCAGGGTGCGATAGGTATCCTCGCTGAAATCCTCATGCCCCGGCGTGTCGAGCAGGTTGAAGGTGATTGTCTCCCCATCGCGCGTCCGTTCGAACGTCATGACGGAGGAGGTGACGGAAATGCCGCGCTGCTGCTCGATCTTCATCCAGTCCGACCGGGCGCGGCGGTTCTGCCCGCGCGCCTTGACTTCCCCTGCCAGATGGATCGCGCCGCCTTCCAGCAGCAGCTTTTCGGTGAGCGTGGTCTTGCCCGCATCCGGGTGGGAAATGATCGCGAAGGTGCGGCGGGATGGGATGGTCATGATGATTTTCTGGGTCGCGAGTAACAAAACCCGTTCGCCCTGAGCGAAGTCGAAGGGCCATGCCGAGCGGAGGCGAGGCACTTCGCTGCGCTCAGTGGGGGGCTTCGACTTCGCTCAGCCCGAACGGAACCTTGGGTGCGCCCGTTACACGTCCACGAGGCTCACGTCCATGCGGAAGGATCGTGAATCGCCAGGTTCCAGCCGCATGATGCCCGGCTTGTCCCAGACATCGCCCTCGAACCCGACCGGATCGGCCATGCCGGCCCAGGGTTCGACGCACAGATAATGGGCGCCCGGCTTCTGCCACAGGCCGAGCCAGGGCGTGTCGGGGAAATCGATCTTGAGATGCGGCCTGCCCGGTACGCCCCAGGTCAGCGACCGGCTGGCGAGATCGTCCCAGATCAGCGCGTCGCCTTCGAACATGGCATGGGTCGGCGCGAGCGTAGCGCCCTCGACCAGGGAGGGAACGGACTCGCGCGCGATCAGGCCGGGTTCGCTGCCGACCTTGCGGATCGGGGCGGGTTCGGGCTGTTCGAAGACGATGCGATGCGCCTCCGCCGCGCCGCCATAGGGTAGGGGCCAGGCGAAGGCGGGATGATAGCCGAAGGAGAAGGGCATGTCCGCCTCACCCCGGTTGGTCACGGTGGCGGTCATCCGCAGCGTCGCTTCCTCCAGCGCAAAGCCCATGTCGAGCCGGAAGTCGAAGGGATAGGCGGCGCGGGTCTCGCCATCCGCGTCCAGCCGGAACAGCACCCTGTCGTCGCTGCGTTCGACCAGCGCGAATGCATGGTGGCGGGCGAAGCCATGCTGCGGCATCGGATAGTCGCGTCCGTCGAAGCGATAGATATCGCCGCGCGACCGGCCGACGAAGGGGAAGAGCAGGGGCGCATGGCCGGTCCACCAGCGCGGATCGGCATCGGTCATCAGGTCGCGCCCCTGCGCGTCCTTCAACGACCAGAGTTCCGCGCCCAGCGGGTCGATCTGCGCGGACAGGGCGGATGAAGCGATGGCGATGCGGGTGTCGGACAATGGGGCCTCCTGCGGGGTGCGGTTTCGCATAGCGTTGCGTCGGACAAGAGTCTTGTCCTGGAATCGTTTCAGGAGCGTGATCGTTTCGGCAGGGGAACCGATCGATGCCGCCACAGGTTGGGGGGACAGGAGGATCAGAATGCAAATGCAACGGATCATGACCGCCATCACCCTGTCGCTGCTGCTGCCTGCCATGGCGCTGGCACAGGAGCAGGACAGGCCCAGGGACCAGACGCTGGACAAGGCCGGCAAGATCGCGACCCAGCCTGCGCGCGACGTGGGCATCGACAAGGACCAGATTCCGCCGGTGCTGCTAAAGGCCGTGGAAAATCCCTATGCCGCGCCCGCCAGCCGGACCTGCAAGGGGCTGAATGCCGGGCTGGGCGAACTGAACGCCGTGCTGGGCGAGGATTTCACCGTCGGCAAGGAAGCCAATGAGAATCGCACCGGCAAGATCGCCGAGGCGGTGGGCAAGACCATCGTCAATTCGGTGATCCCCTTCCGCGGCCTGGTGCGTGAGATCAGCGGCGCGGCGCCGGCCGAGCGCCGGTTGCAGGCGGCGGTGACGGCCGGCATCGCGCGGCGCGGCTATCTGCGCGGGCTGGCGAGCGCCAAAGGCTGCAAGATCGCGCCGATCGCGCCGCCCAGGCCGGTGGCGGCGGAGAAGCAAGAAGGCGAGAAGAAGTAACTATCGTCCGTTCGCTTCGCACGTGTCGAGATGCGTTTCTCGACTTCGCTCGAAACGAAGGGGGTTATACCATGACGCCTTGTTCCCCGGCGCAGGCCGGGGTCCAGTCCCGATGTGGATTATCCCCGCAAGGAACCGCCCAGCTTCTGCGCGGCCTTGACCACGGCGGCGCTGATCGCTTCCAGCTCTTCCTGGGAAAAGCTCTTCTCGCCCGGCTGGAGCGTGACCTCGATGGCGAGCGACTTGCTGCCGTCGTCCACGCCCGGTCCGACGAAGACGTCGAACAAGCGGGCGTCGACGATGCTCTTCTTGTCCGCGCCCCTGACCGCGCGCACGAGCGCATCGGCCTCGACAGCCTTCGGCACCAGGAAGGCGAAGTCGCGCTTCACCGCCTGCAAGGCGGGCGGCGCATAGGGCGCGCGCATGAAGCCCGACTTGCGCTTGGCCGGGATGACGTCGAGGAAAATCTCGCCCGCGACGACGGTGCCGGTCAGGCCGAACTGCTTGGCGAGGCTGGGGTGCAGCACGCCATATTCGGCGAGCGCCACCTTGGGGCCGAGGCGCAGCGTGCCCGACTGGCCGGGATGATAGGCGGCCGAAGCTTCGCCGAAGCTCTGGAGATTGCCGACCGGCGCACCGGCGGCGGCGAGCAGGGCGATCACTTCCGCCTTGGCGTCAAAGGCCTCGAACGACTGTGCCTTGCCCGACTGCCAGCCGCGCGCGGTCTTTTCGCCCGCCAGCACGAAGCCGACGGTCGCGCGCTCGCCCTGTTTGAAATAGCGGCGGCCCAGTTCGAACAGGCGGACGCTCGTGGCGCTGCGATCGATATTGCGCTTGGTCGCCGACAGCAGGCCGGGCAGCAGCGAGGGCCGCATGACCTTGAGGTCTTCGGAAATCGGATTGGCCAGCGTCCAGTCGCCCCCGCCCACGGCGGCGGCTTCCTTGTCCGAGATGAAGGACCAGTTGATCGCTTCCGCCAGGCCCCGCGCGGCGGCGGTGCGGCGCACGCGGCGTTCCACCAGTTGTTCCGGCGTGGCGGTCGGGCGGGCGACGCCCGGCACGCGCGGCAACGGGGTGGAAGGCACCTGGTCGAGGCCGACGATGCGCACCACTTCCTCGACGATATCGGGCCAGCTATCGACGTCGCGGCGCCAGGTCGGGACACTGATCGTCCAGCGTTCGGGCATGGTGACGGGCACGCCGTCCTGATAGTCGACATAGGATGCGTCGCCCTCGACCCCGAAGCCCAGGCTTTGCAGGATGCTTTTCTGTTCGTCGGCGGGCACGTCCACCCCGGCCAGCGCCAGGCACTGGTCGGGCGTATAGAGGACGGTCTTCTGTGTCGCGGGCGGGGTGCCGGCGCGGGTCGCTTCGCTGGGCGTGCCGCCGCACAGGCTGACGACCAGGCTGGTCGCGATCGACAGGCCGTCATCCAGGAAAGCGGGATCGACTCCGCGCTCGAACCGGCCGCGCGCGTCGCTGGTGAGGGCGAGTTTCTGTCCGGTCACGGCGATCCGCTCCGGCGTGAAATAGGCGCATTCGATCAGCACGTCGGTCGTGCCGTCCTGCGCGCCCGAATGTTCGCCGCCCATGATGCCGCCGATATCATGCACAGCCTCATCATCGGCGATGACGGTCATCGTCTCGTCGACGGTGTAGCTCTTGCCGTTGAGCGCCAGCACCTCTTCGCCCGGCTTGCCTTTGCGCGCGACGAGACCCCCTTTGAGGGGCGCCATGTCATAGACGTGGAGCGGGCGGCCGAGGTCGATCATGATATAGTTGGTGATGTCGACCAGGGTGCTGATCGGCTTCTGCCCGATCGCCTTCAGGCGCTTGCTCATCCATTCGGGCGACGCGCCATTGGTGACGCCGCGCACGGTGCGCGCGAAGAAGGCGGGGCAGCCGTCCGTGTCGTCCGTACGCACGTCTGGTCCCGGACCCGCGCCTTCGATGGTCGGCACGATGATGGCGTTGAGTGTGCCCAGGCCCGCCGCCGCCAGATCGCGGGCGATGCCGCGCACGCCCATGCAATCCTGACGGTTGGGGGTGATCGACACGTCGATGACCGGATCGTCGAGACCCGCCCATTGCGCATAGACCTGTCCCACCGGCGCGTCGGCGGGAAGCTCGATGATGCCGTCATGATCCTCGCCCAGTTCCAGCTCGCGCGTGGAGCACATCATGCCGTTGGATTCGACGCCACGGATCGCGGTCTTCTTCAGGACCATGCCATTGACCGGCACCACCGCGCCCTCGACCCCGAACACGCCGATCAGCCCGGCACGTGCATTGGGCGCGCCGCAGACGACCTGAAGAGGCGTACCGTCGCCATGATCGACGGTCAGCACCTGCAACTTGTCGGCCTGCGGATGACGCTCGGCGGTCAGCACCTTCGCGATCTTGAACGCGCCCAGCTTCTCCGCCGGATTCTCGACACCCTCGACCTCCAGCCCGATGGCGTTCAGCGTCTTGAGGATCGTCGCAAGGTCAGCATCGGTGTTGAGATGCGTCTTGAGCCAGGAGAGGGTGAACTTCATGCGCCCACTCCTCCGCTCAGCGTGGGGACGTCGAGGCCTGAGAAGCCATAGTGTTTGAGCCAGCGCAGGTCGCCGTCGAAGAAAGCGCGCAAGTCGTTCATTCCATATTTGAGCATGGCGAGGCGATCGACCCCGGTGCCGAAGGCGAAGCCCTGCCACTCGTCGGGGTCCAGGCCGCACGCCTCGATCACCCGCCTGTTGACCATGCCGCTGCCCAGCACTTCCAGCCAGCCGCCGTCGGGCGCATCGCCGTCGCCGCCGATCACGCGCTGGCCATTGGTCAGGGTATAGCCGACATCGACCTCGACTGAGGGTTCGGTGAAGGGGAAGTAACTGGGGCGCAGGCGCAGGACGATATCCTCGCGCTCGAAAAAGGCCTTGAGGAAGGTTTCCAGCGTCCATTTGAGGTGGCCGAGCGTGATCCCCTTGTCGATCACCAGCCCCTCGATCTGATGGAACATCGGCGTGTGCGTCGCGTCGCTGTCGCTGCGATAGACGCGGCCGGGCGCGATGATGCGGATCGGCGGGGGCGTCGTCATCATCGTGCGGATCTGCACCGGTGAGGTATGGGTGCGCAGCAGCATCTTCTTTTGCCCGTCCTCGTCCGGGAAGTAGAAGGTGTCGTGCATGGCGCGCGCCGGGTGCGTTTCGGGGATGTTGAGCGCGGTGAAATTATGCCAGTCGTCCTCGATCTCCGGACCGGTGGCGACCGAGAAGCCCAGGTCCGCGAAGATTTCCGCCAGCTCGTCCATCACCTGGCTGACGGCATGGACGGACCCTTGCGCACCGAGATCGGCGGGCAGGGTCATGTCGATCTTTTCCGACGCGAGGCGGGCGTCGAGCGCGGCCTGCTCCAGTGCGGCCTTCCTGTCCGCGATCGCGGCGGTGACGGCTTCGCGCAAATCCTGGATCGGCGGGCCTTTCGCCAGCCGCTCTTCAGGCGACATCGCGCCCAGCGTCTTGAGCAGGCCGGTCACGACGCCGCTCTTCCCCAAGGCGCCCACGCGCAGGCCTTCCAGCGCGTCGAGCGTGCCGGCGGCGGCGATGTCGGCGATCAGGCCGGCTTTCAGATTGGCAATCTCAGTCATCTTTTCAAACCTTCGTCATTCCCGCGAAAGCGGGAACCCATCTTCCGACCTGTCGGTCAATCGCCACGTAAAGAGGACAAAGGCTCAAAGCCAAAGCCTAGTGCCAGATCGTCCCAATCGGGATTGCCGGCTTCGATCAGCTCAATCTTCCACTGCCTGTTCCATTCCTTGATCCGTTTCTCTCGCAGGATGGCGCTGTCCATGCTGTCATGCGGTTCGAACCAGACCAGGCGCCTGACGCCGTAGTCTTTGGTGAAGCCTTCGATCAAGCCGTTTCGGTGCTCGTATAGCCGCTTTATCAGGTCAGCCGTGACGCCAGTGTAGAGCGTGCCGTTGCGTCGGCTGGCAAGGATATAGACGGTTGGGCTGATCTCGCGCTTCATTCACATCCCCGGAGATGGGTCCCCGCTTTCGCGGGGATGACGGACTTGGGGTTACGCCCGTGCTCCCAGCAGCGCCCCGCCAAAGCCGATGAACAGCAGCCCGGTGCCGCGATTGAACAGCTTCTGCCGGTTGATCGGTTCCAGCCAGCGGGCGAGGCGCAGGCCGCCCAGCGCATAGACCGAATACCAGAAGCTCTCGATCGCCACGAAGCTGACGATCAGGATGCCCAGTTGCAGCCAGAAGGGGCGATTGAGGTCGATGAACTGGGGGAAGAGCGCCGCCGCGAAGATGATGAGCTTGGGATTGGCGAGGCCGGTCAGCAGGCCGGTCCCATAAAGCACGCGGGGCGAGCGGGCGTTGGTGGCGCTGTTCGCGCTGCCGCCGACCGGCGCGCGCCACGCCTTGACGCCCAGCCAGACCAGATAGACGACGCCGGCATAGCGCAATATGTCGAACAGCCCCGGCGACGCCTTCAGCAGCGCGCCAAGGCCCAGCGCCGACGCTATCAGGCACAGCAGCACCGCGCTCATCAAGCCCGCCATCGTGGCCAGCGCCTTGCGCGGGCCATGGGCGATGCTCTGCGTCATCACATGCAGCATGTTCGGACCCGGCGTGGCCGAGATCAGGAAAACCGCCGTAACGTACAACCACCAGAGATGCAGCGACATGGGATTGGTCTCCTCAAGGCCGCAGGCTCATTATGAAATCCGTTCGCCCTGAGCCTGTCGAAGGGCCGCTCCTCTCTTCAAGAAAGTGCAGGGCTTCGACAAGCTCAGCCCGAACGGGGATTGGGGTAGTCGGAAAACAAAAAGGGCGCCGGAAGCATCTGCCCCGGCGCCCCTTTGACGATCTTGCGATCGACTGGTTCAGGCTGCGGGCAGCGCAGCCTTCGCCTGGGCGATGATGGCGCTAAACGCCTCGCCTTCGTGCATCGCGATGTCGGCCAGAACCTTGCGGTCCAGCTCCACGCCGGCCAGCTTCAGGCCGTGCATGAACTGCGAATAGGTCAGGCCTTCGGCGCGGACGCCGGCGTTGATGCGCTGGATCCACAGGCCACGGAAAGTGCGCTTCTTGACCTTACGGTCGCGGTAAGCGTACTGGCCGGCCTTTTCGACGGCCTGGCGGGCGATACGGATCGTATTCTTGCGACGGCCATAATAGCCCTTCGCCTGATCCAGAATCCGCTTATGCTTGGCGCGGGTGGTTACACCCCGTTTGACGCGTGCCATGTGCCTCTACTCCTTACTTCAGGCCGTAGGGCGCCCAGAGGCGCACATGGGCAACATCCGAATCCGACAGGACGGACGTGCCGCGGTTCTGGCGAATATATTTGGCGTTATGCGAGATCAGGCGGTGACGCTTGCCAGCGACGCCGTGCTTGACCTTGCCGGTGGCGGTGAACTTGAAGCGCTTCTTCACACCGCTCTTGGTCTTCATCTTGGGCATTTTCGTCTCCTTTTTGAGCGCGACGATTACGAACGGCCACGGCAGCCCTAGTTAGCCGGGCGGTTCTTCCGAATATCGCGAAGGGCGCGCATAGTCGGGCGCGCTCGCAAAAGCAAGCGATTCGGAGCGGAAATCCCGGTGCGGCGCGTCCGGCCCCTTCTGCCAGTCTCTTCTGCCAGTCTCTTCTGCCAGTCTCTTCTGCCAGTCTCTTCTGATCGTCACGGGCAGGGTCTATCTTTGGCCATCAACGACTCGAGAAGGAGAGGATCATGAGCGAGACACCCTTCGTCATGCCGGGCGTCACCGCGCATTTGACTATCGCCGACGGCAAGGCGGCCGATGCGATCGGCTTCTACAAGGCGGCCTTCGGCGCGACCGAGCAGACGCGCCATCTGGCCGATGACGGCGCCCGCATCATGCACGCGCACCTCATCGTCAATGACGGCCCGCTGATGCTGAACGACCATTTCCATGAGATGGCCGACGGCAATCCCGCGCCGCCGCCGGCCAGCGTCACGCTCCATCTGGAAGTGGACGACGCCGATCGCTGGTGGAACCGCGCCCTGGAAGCCGGCGCCAGCGTCCGTTTCCCGATCGACAACCAGTTCTGGGGCGCGCGCTACGGCCAGTTGATCGATCCGTTCGGCCATGTCTGGTCGATCGGTGGCCCGGTAAAGGCGTAAGCGGATGATCGTCGGCGCGACCCGATGGGATGTCGTGACTGGCGACATCACTCGCTGCGCCACCGACGCCATCGTCAATGCCGCCAACAACAGCCTGCTCGGCGGGGGCGGCGTCGATGGGGCGATCCATCGCGTCGCCGGGCCTGAACTGCTGGCCGAATGTCGCGCCATCGGCGGATGCCCGACGGGCGAGGCGCGGATCACGCGCGGCTATGGCCTGCCCGCCCGCTATGTCATCCACACGGTCGGGCCGGTCTGGAGCGGCGGCAGCCGGGGCGAGCGCGACCTGCTGGCAAGCTGCTATGCCCATTCGTTGGCCCTGGCGCGGCATCATGGGCTGCGCAGCATCGCTTTCCCGGCGATCTCGACCGGCGTCTATGGTTTCCCGAAGGATCAGGCGGCGCGCATCGCCGCCGCCGCCGTGGCGTCCGCGCTGCGCCGCGATCCCGAAGCCTTCGACCAGATCCGCTTCGTCTGTTTCGACGAAGCAACCACCGCGCTGTTCGACGCCGCCGTCAGGGATGAAACTTCAGACTCATAAAATAGTCTCGTCATTCCCGCTTCCGCGGGGATGACGTCAGAATGAATCAATGATGACTGTGGTCGTGGTCATGCCCGGCGTCGTGCAGCGCCTCCAGCACATCCTCCAGCCGCGCCGGATCGCCCAGCGCCAGCACATGGCCTTCGCTCTCCGCCGTCAACGGTTCGCCATTCCAGTCGCACATCAGGCCGCCCGCGCCCTCTACCACCGGCACCAGCGCGGCGAAGTCATAGCTTTTCAGGCCCGATTCGACGACGATGTCGAGGAAGCCGGACGCCAGCAGTCCGTAATTATAACAGTCCCCGCCATAGACCGGCCCCTGGCGCGGCGCCCCGCCGGAGACGGCGGCAACCAGCGCCATATAATGGGGCACGTCACCATCGTCGAAGAGGTGCGGGCTGGTCGTGGCGATGCCTGCGCCTTCCAGCGCCTTGCACGCGCGGGTGCGGACCGGCTGGCCGTTGAAGGTCGTCGGCTGCCCGGCCATGCCCGCCCAGCGTTCCTGCGCGATCGGCTGGTCGATGATGCCGATGGTCGGCCAGCCGCCTTGCGTCAGCGCGATCAGCGTGCCGAAGATCGGCCGCCCCGCGATGAAGCTGCGCGTCCCGTCGATCGGATCGAGAATCCACACCCGCTCCGCATCCTCCCGCACTGACCCATATTCCTCGCCGATGATGCCGTCGCCAGGACGCTCCTTCTCCAGGATCGCGCGGATCGCGGCTTCGGCGGCGCGGTCGGCCTCCGTTACGGGGGACTTATCCGCCTTGATCTCCAGATCGTAACGAGCGCGGAAAAAGGGACGGATGGCCGCGCCGGCGGCGTCGGCAAGGCGGTTGGCAAGGGTCAGGTCGTCGCGGGTGGTCATGTCCCTTCGCCTAGCGGTTAGGGCGCCGCTGCGCTAGACTGAACGGCAGATGTGAGAAGGAGAGGAACTATGTCCGGTTCGCCTGTCATTCCATGCCTGCGCTACGCCAACGCGCCCGCTGCCATCACCTTCCTGTGCGACGCCTTCGGTTTTGACCGGCACGCCGTCTATCCGGACGATCAGGACCCGACCATCATCCATCATGCCCAACTGGTGCTGGGAAATGGCATGGTGATGCTGGGCAGCGTCAAGGATGTGGAGGGCGAATCGCTCTACACCTGGTCCACCGCGCGCGACCTGGGCGGCGTCACCGGCTGCCTCTATATCGTGGTGCCCGATCCCGACGCCCATTGCCTCCACGCCCGCAACGAAGGCGCGGTGGTGGTGCAGGAGCCGAAGGACAATGACGGCTATCCCGGCCGCGGCTACACCGCGCTCGATCCGGAGGGCAATGTCTGGAGTTTCGGCAGCTACGATCCCTGGGCAGGGCCGGCTTAAGCCTTCGGCAACCCCGCCCTCTTATGCTGCGGCGGGCCTATGCTGTGGCAGAAAAGGGGATGCGCATGGCGCTGATCGGCTGGTTTCTGAGTTTCGTCGGCCTGTTCGCGGGTCTTGCCCTGCGGCAGGATATGCCGACCGGCGGGTCGGCCAGCTTGTCGATCCTGCTGATCGGCTTCGCCATCCTGGCCTGCCCGATGGTCTGGCGGGGCAAGCCGTTCGGCATCTCGCGCGGGCAACGCATCGTCGCCGCGCTCATCCTGATCTGCGCGGTGCCGCTGGTCCTGCTCCCGGCGGCATGATCCGCCTCAGTCGAACAGGCTGGAAACCGAACTCTCGTCAGCGATGCGCTTGATTGCTTCGCCCAGCAGCGGGGCGATGGGCAGGTGGCGGATATGCCTGGCGGCGTTGACCGCGTCGGTGCCCTGGATCGAGTCGGTGATGACCAGTTCCAGCAGGTCCGACGCCTCGACCCGCGCGACCGCGCCGCCCGACAGCACGCCGTGGCTGACATAGGCGATCACATCCTCGGCGCCCGCGGCCTTGAGGGCGGCGGCGGCGTTGCACAGGGTTCCGGCCGAATCGACGATATCGTCGATCAGGATGCAGAAGCGGCCCTTCACGTCGCCGATGATGTTCATCACTTCCGATTCGCCCGCGCGCTCGCGGCGCTTGTCGACGATGGCGAGCGGGGCGTTGTCGAGGCGCTTGGCGAGTGCGCGGGCGCGCACCACGCCGCCCACGTCGGGCGACACGACCATGATATTCTTGTCGCCGAAGCGCGCCTGGATATCGGCCGACATCACCGGCGCACCGAACAGATTGTCGGTCGGGATGTCGAAGAAGCCCTGGATCTGCCCTGCGTGCAGGTCGACCGACAGGACGCGGTCGGCGCCGGCGGTGGTGATGAGATTGGCGACCAGTTTCGCGCTGATGGGCGTGCGGGGACCGGGCTTCCGGTCCTGCCGGGCATAGCCGAAATAGGGGATGACGGCGGTGATTCGTTTGGCCGACGCGCGTTTCAGCGCATCGATCATGATGAGCAATTCCATCAGATTGTCGTTGGTCGGATAAGCCGTGGGCTGGATCACGAACACGTCTTCGCCGCGGACATTCTCATGAATTTCCACGAAAACCTCTTCGTCGGCGAAGCGGCGGACGCTGACGTCGGTCAGGGGGATTTCGATATAGTCGGCGATAGCGGCCGCGAGCGGCTTGTTGGAATTGCCGGTCATGAGCTTCATGGCCAAAACCCCCAGAACTAGATGGCGTGACGAATTGATGACGATGCGCGAGACGCGGCCCCTTTAGCGGGGCCTGCCCCATGTGGAAAGGCGCTTTTGCGCCCGCCATCAAAATGCATTAGGGCGCGGCCATGACCGACAAACTCGTGATCGCCCTGGCCCAGATGACTCAGTCGGTGGGCGACCTTCAGGCCAATGCCGACGCCATGCTCGCCTGGCGCGACCGGGCGAAGGGCGCGGACCTCATCGTCTATCCCGAACTCCAACTCATCGGCTATCCGCCTGAGGATCTGGTGCTGAAGCCCGCTCTGGTCGATCGCGCCAATCATGAACTGGACCGCATGGCGCAGGCGACCGCGGACGGCGGCCCGGCGATGCTGGTCGGCACCGTCGTCGCCTCGCAGGGCGTGCTCTTCAACGTGGTCGCCCTGCTGGAAGATGGCGCGGTCACCGCGATCCGGCAGAAGCGCGAACTGCCCAATTACGGCACGTTCGACGAAAAACGCCTGTTCGCGCCCGGCCCGCTCCCCGCGCCGATCGATTTCAAGGGCGTGAAGATCGGCGTGCCGATCTGCGAGGATATCTGGTTCCCCTTCGTCACCGCGCATCTGAAGGCCGAAGGTGCGGAAATCCTCATCAGCCCGAATTGCAGTCCCTATGAGATCGACAAGGACGACCGCCGCCTGAACGCCGTCGGGGGCACCCGCGTGCGCGAAACCGGCCTGCCGCTCGTCTATCTGAACCGCGTCGGCGGGCAGGACGAGCTGGTGTTCGACGGTGCGTCCTTCGTGATGAACGGCGACCTCGGCCTGGCGCATCAGATGCCCGACTGGGAAGAATCGCTGACGCTGACGACCTGGGAGAAATGGGACGGCCAATGGGTCTGCCTGCCCGGAGAGGCGCATGATCTCGATCCGCGCCCGGCGGACATCTACAATGCCATGGTGCTGGGCCTGCGCGACTATGTGAACAGGAATCGCTTCCCCGGCGTGGTGCTGGGCCTGTCGGGCGGTATCGATTCGGCGCTGTCCGCCGCCGTCGCCGTCGATGCGCTTGGCGCCGACCGGGTCTGGTGCGTGATGATGCCGTCGCGCTTCACCAGCCAGGACAGCCTGGACGATGCGGTGGAATGTGCGCGCCTGCTGGGTGTCCGCTACGACACCATCCCGATCGAGCCGGCGGTCGGCGCCTTCGACGCGATGCTTGCCCCGGCCTTCGCGGGGCGCCAGCGCGACCTGGCCGAGGAGAATATCCAGTCCCGCATCCGGGGCGTGACGCTGATGGCGCTGTCCAACAAGTTCGGCCACATGCTGCTCACCACCGGCAACAAGAGCGAGATGTCGGTCGGCTACGCCACCATTTATGGCGACATGGCGGGCGGATATTCGGTGCTGAAGGACGCCTACAAGACCACGGTGTTCGACCTCTGCCGCTGGCGCAACGAGAATGTCCCTTCGCTGGGCGAAGGGTTGGGGCCTAGCGGCCCCGTGATGCCTGAGCGCGTTATCACCAAGCCGCCCAGCGCCGAACTGCGCGACAATCAGAAGGATGAAGACAGCCTGCCGCCCTATGAGGTGCTGGACCCGATCCTCTATGGCCTGGTCGAGGAGGAATTGTCGGTCGAGCAACTGGTCGCGCGCGGTTTCGACCGCGACACCGTGGCCCGCATCGAGCGGCTGCTCTACATCGCTGAATATAAGCGCCGTCAATCGCCGCCGGGCGTGAAACTGGGCACCCGCAATTTCGGGCGCGACCGCCGCTATCCGATCACCAACGCATTTCGGACGATATAACCAACCCCAAGCCGTTCGGTTCGAGCAGTGTCGAGCTTGTTGAGACACGTCCGTCGAGAACAGTTCTCGACAAGCTCGAACCGAACGGGTTTAGGACCGGACGCATGACCGTCATCACCCGCTTCGCCCCGTCGCCGACCGGCAATCTCCATGTCGGCAATATCCGTGCCGCGCTCCATAATTGGCTGTGGGCGCGCAAGTCGGGCGGCCAGTTCCTGCTGCGCCTCGACGACACCGACCTGGAACGTTCGCGCCCGGAATATGCGGATTCGATCAGGGCGGACCTGGCCTGGCTCGGCCTTCATTGGGACGGGGAGGAGAAGCAGTCCAACCGCTTCGCCCTCTATGAGGCGCAGTTCGCGGCGCTCAAGGCGTCGGGCCATGTTTACCCGGCCTATGAAACGAGCCAGGAACTGGACTTGCGCCGCAAGGTGCTGTTGGGGCGCGGCCTGCCGCCGGTCTATGATCGCGCTGCCCTGTCCCTAACCCCGGAGCAGGTGGCAGCTCATGAAGCCGAAGGGCGCAAGCCCCATTGGCGCTTCAAGCTGGATCACGACCAGCCCATCGTCTGGACCGACCTTATCCGTGGCGACCAGCGTTTCGATCCCAGGCTGCTGTCCGACCCGGTGATCCGCCGCGCTGACGGCTCCTGGCTCTACATGCTCCCGTCGGTGATCGACGATGTGGACATGGGCGTCACCCATGTCCTGCGCGGGGAGGATCATGTGTCCAACACCGCTACGCAGATCCAGATGTTCGCCGCGCTGGGCGCTTCGCTGCCGCAATTCGCCCATGAAGCGCTGCTGACCGGCAGCGAAGGCAAGCTGTCGAAGCGCCTGGGTTCGCTGGGCGTCGCCCATTTTCGCGAGATCGGCCTGGAACCCATGGCCATTGCTTCGCTGATGGCGCGTCTCGGCAGTTCGCAGCCGGTCGAACCCTTTGCGGACATGACCCCGCTGATCGACAGTTTCGACTTCGCCCATTTCGGCCGCGCGCCCGCGCGCTTCGATGAAGGGGAATTGGCGACCCTCAACCAGAAGATCGTGCATATGCTGCCCTATGCGGATGTGGCTGACCGCCTGCCCGACGGCATGGACGAAGCCGCCTGGGATGCGATCCGCCCCAATCTGGAGACGGTGGCGGGCGCGGCCGACTGGTGGCGCATCGTCACCGGCCCGATCGACGTGCCGGCCGTGGCCGATGAAGACCGGGATTTCCTGACCGCCGCCCATCGCATCCTGACCGCCGCCCCGTTCGACGCCGACATCTGGCGCACGCTGACCGGCGCATTGAAGGATGAGACGGGCCGCAAGGGCAAGACGCTGTTCCTGCCGCTGCGCCGGGCGCTGACAGGGCTGGATCACGGCCCGGACATGGGGCAGTTGCTGCCGCTGATCGGGCAGGAACAGGCCCTGGCCCGCCTCCAGTCCTAGGAACTGGGAACGACCAATGTTGGTCATTTGAATGGCTTCGCATCGTCCCTCTAAGCGGACGTTGACGCAAAACGCCTGATTGTCGCTCATCAAGTTGGAAGTGGCAGGATGGCTGGATCGCGGACTGGCTACTTGCTAAGATTGGCAATGCGCCAAATCCTGCTGCTTCTGTTTTTTGCCATCACAACACCAGCTTACGCGCACGAGTGGGTTCGGCTGTCGGAAACCGACCAAGGTCCGCGTTTCGTCGATCTTCGCTCCGTATTACGGAATGGCCATCGTGCTACCGTTGATACAGAACTGCGCATGAAGCCTGTGATTAAGCGGCGTGAACATTTCGATTGCAGGAAGCGCCTTATGCTCGTTGATACCTTCACCATTGCGGACGTGCATCAGCCCCGCCTTGTTCCTTCTGGCCAAGATTGGGTCCCTGCGCGGGGCGACAACGACAGCGCGGTGATGTTGAAAATTGCCTGCGGTAGGCAATCCAAGAAGATAGCCCGATAGGGCGCACATGCCGACCGTGAAGGATGGCCATCCATCCGTAGCACGCGTCGGGCGACGGTTATGGCCTGTTTATCGTTATCTCCGCTACGTTCCGAAAGAGATCGAGAAGAGAGAAGATGGCAATATTCTCGAAAACCGTTTTTACCGCAGGTTATCTGGAATCTCTGATCCCTTAGTTTTGGTCGCCCTGATGGGGCTTGCACCGGACCCAGGGTCCGGTTCAGGCTTGGAAAGCCGCCCAGCGGCAGGCGACCAGTTGTTGCCGCTTATACGGCTTGCAGCCCCCCAGAAGCAGACACATATACCGTCGCTAATCAGCGTGAGGAAAGATGAAAGCAGCATTCTGGCGTTTCGCACACATGCGTTACCAAGGGCGCAAGCCTACGCTTCTCACTGACATAGCTGCCTTCACATGGTTTACCTTCTTTGCGCTGGTGTATGGGTGTGCCTTGTTGGCTGGTTGGAAGCCGGGCATCGTAGAAGCTATCGTAGGCACCGTATTGGTTGGCCTTCCGCTCGTTGGGGGCGTGCTTCATCGCCGCATTAGGCTGGAGGCCGCAAAAGGGCCGGACGCTCTTTATCGGAAGCGCATTGAAGCAAGCAGTTAATTGGTCAACGAACGACCAAAGGCGGACCTAACCTTCATCGTCACCCTGAACTTGTTTCAGGGTCCATTTCGCCGGATTGAGCGAAGGTTTGTTGGACCTGATGGATGCTGAGCCGTAAGGCCAGCGCAGCTAAACAAGTTCGGCATGACGAATGGGAAATGGCAGGAAACCACCCCTCTCCGTCGTTCCCGCGCAGGCGGGAACCCATCTCCCGCCATTGCCCTAGGCACAAGGCCGGGAAGACATCGAAGACAGGCCGCAGTCGCCCTTCCTCCGCCTTCCCCAATCCTATTCCCTTCCAATGTAGGATTTCTTCTGATCTATCCTTGTCGATGGACCAGCACGCCCTCCGCACCCGCCCTCCCCTGCCGATCACCGCCGCACCGGCGCGCAACTGTGACCCGCCTGTCGCGTCCCTGTCGCGCGGGCGGCGCGTCGGTGTGACCCTACAGGCGCGCCAATGGCGCGTCGGCGACGCATCGGCGGCGCATTCCTGTCGCGAATCCCCCGGAAATGCCCGGAAAACCGATGCCTGCAACGGTGTGAACTTTGGACCTGTGACCCTGTTGGTCGGCTTATTTCGCTTGCAGCGCCGTCACGCACGCCGCCGGATCGACATCCGTCCCCGTCGACGATCGCGCGTCGACATGGGTCACGACCGGCTCCCTGCCGCGCGCGGGGGCGTAGAGATAGGCGTCGAGCACGCAGCGGCCATTGGCGAATTGCAGCTTGCGCACCGTGGTTTCCCGAATGTCGAGCCGGGGCTGGCCGAACATCTGCGTCAGATGCTTCGCGTCAGATCCCAGCAGCGGCCCCTGTTTCGTGAAAGCGCTGGCCGGAGGACCGGGCGGCGGCAATATCTCCGCCGTGGGGGGCGGCACGATGGCCCCCGCGCCGCAGGCGGCGAGCGGCAGGGCGAGGAGGAAGGTCAGGCCCGAACGGAGGATTTTCATATGGTCTTCTTTCGTCCGAGCAGCATGTGAACCGCCATAGCCGCGCTGAAGATCGGCGCAAGCAGGTTGACCAGCGGAACCAGGAAGAGAAGCGCCGAAACGAGGCCCATGAGCCACCGGCCGCCACGCGACAAGGGCGGCAGCGCGGGATGGCGCGGCTCCACCATGTCCGCCATGTCGCGGCCAAGCAGATAGGCATTGATCGCAAGGAACAGGCCGATCGTCCCAACCCCCGTCACCAGCAGCAGCACATAGGCGGGCAATGCGATGAGGTTCCAGCCGATCGTCCGTCCCAGCGAGGCGAGCGCAAAGCGCAGGCTGCGCGCCCAGCCCACCGGCCGGGCGGCGGCGTGGGGATAGTCATTGCGCTCGACCGCTTCGACAATGTCGTCGGCGAAGAGGCCCATCACCGCCATTGCCATGGCGCGGAACAGCAGCCAGCCCGCCGCGATCACGATCAGCACGGTCGCTGTCGCTTCGGCATACATGCCGCCGCCCCAGCCGAAATGCAGCCTGACGCCATGAAATCCGGCCCAAAGAGCAGCGGCCAGCAGCGCGAACAGCAAAAGGGTCAGAACCAGCGTCTTGCCCATCAGGCGCAGGGCCGCGCCGTGGAAAATGGAGGGAAAGGCACGCAGGACCGCGGTCAGAACCATGGCCCTGCTATCCTACCGCCCGGCGGCAAGGTCAATCGGCGAGGTTATAGGGGCCAAGGTTGCATGGCGCGAGCCAGCCCGATAGAGACGGCAAAATTTTATTCCCACCACAAGACTAAGGATATTGCGTGACCGCATCCGCCCCTACGCTGCCCACTACACTGGACGTCGTCGCGATCGGCAACGCCATCGTCGATGTTCTCGCCCGCAGCGATGACGCCTTTCTGGCCGAACATGCGCTGACCAAGGGCGGGATGCAGCTCATCGACGCCGAAATGGCCGAAACGCTTTATGCCGACATGCCTCAGGCAAAGGAAATCAGCGGCGGATCGGCCGCAAATACGCTGGCGGGCCTGGCCGCGCTGGGCAAGAAGTGCGGCTTCATCGGCCAGGTCAATGAGGATCAGTTGGGCGCGGTGTTCACGCATGACGTGCGGGCGCTGGGCATCCGGTACGACACGCCGGTCATGCATGGCGAAGTGCCGACCGCACGCTGCCTGATCCTGGTGACGCCCGACGCGCAGCGGACGATGAACACTTTCCTGGGCGCATCGCAGTTCCTGCCGGAAGCGGCGCTGGACCTGGACATGATCCGTTCGGCAGGCGTCCTCTATCTCGAAGGTTATCTGTGGGACCCAGAGCAGCCGCGCGCGGCGATGCGGGCGGCGATCGACGCGGCGCGCGGCGCGGGCCGCAAGGTGGCCTTCACCCTGTCCGACAATTTCGTGATCGACCGGCATCGCGCCGACTTTCTGGACCTGATCGACCAGGGGCAGATCGACATTCTCTTTTCCAACGAGGGTGAGATTCAATCGCTGGCGCAGGTTGACGATTTCGACACGGCGCTGGCCCGCTTTGCCGACAAGGTGCCGGTGCTGGTGTCGACCCGCAGCGAAAAGGGTGCGGTGGCGATCGTTGATGGCGTGCGCCATGAAGCGCCAGCCGCCCCGGTCACGCAGATCGTCGACACGACGGGCGCGGGCGACCTGTTCGCATCCGGCTTCCTGGCCGCGCATATCGAGGGCCGCAGCGTCGAAGACGCGCTGGCGCTGGGCGCGGCGGCGGCGGCTGAGGTGATCTCGCACTGGGGGGCGCGGCCGGAGCAGGATCTGGGCGTGATCCGCGACGCGCTGTTCGCCTGATCCCGTCCCTCAGCTCGCCTTCTGCTTGCGGAAAAGCGCGCGATCTTCCGGGCCGAAGCCCCAGCGCCAGATGACCACGCCATAGACGCCCAGGATCGCCCATATGCCGACCACCAGTTCGACCCATTCGAAACGTGGCGGCAGGGCGACGAAGGCGGCGCCGACGATGCAAGCGACGCCCGCCGCGCTCAAAAGCGGCCAGCGCCAGGCATTGATCGGCGCGTCGAGCAGACGCGAAAGCAGCCGCGCCTTGACCAGGGCGCCGACCCCCAGCGCCAGGCAGAGCGCCAGCGCGGGCGCGGCGGCGATCCACATGACCGGCAGTTCCATACCGCGCGCCGCGAAAATCAGGGCGAAGCTGAAGGCCGCTTGCAGCCCGATCATGACGAGCGAGATCATCAGGTTCCGGTGCCGGGCGATATAGACCAGCGCCGATTCGCTGACCACGGCGGTGGCGGCAACGACTTCGGCCAGCAGCAGGAAGGCGAGCGCGCCCGTTCCGCCGACGAAATGCGGACCGACCAGACCCATCACCGCTTCGCCGGGGATACCCAGGGCAAGCGCGATGCCTGCCTGCGCCGCGATGATCCAGAAGCCGACCTGGCTGACCTGCCGGGCGATGGCGGCAAGGTTATTTTCGGCAAGGTTGCGGGTGATGACCGGCCCCAGGATCGGGTCGAAGCTGGTCTTGAGCTTTTGCGGCAGCGAGGCGACCTGCTGCGCGACATAATAGACGCCGATCACCGCCGGACTGACGAACAGGCCAAGGATCGCCATGTCGAGCCGGCGCGAACCCCATTCCACGCCGTCGGCGGCGGCGAGCGGCAGGTTGCGCCGCGCCAGACGCCAGAGCCGCCCGGCATCAGGCTTCCAGCCGCGCGGCAGGCCATAATGCCGGGCCATCGGAATGATCGAGGCGACCAGCGCGGCGATCATCGACGTGGCATAGGAGAGAATGAGGCCGTCGCGGGTCGAATAGAAGGCGAATACGAAAGCGCCGATGCTGATCGTCCAGGGTTCGATGATCGAACGGGCGCGCACGGTCGCGCCGACATCGAAACGGTAGGCACAGGCGGCCAGCGCCACGTCCGATCCCGCGACCGCGATCACCACCAGCGCCAGCAACCGGTCCAACCCGTTGATGCCGCTGTTGGGAAACATCGCCTGGGGAACAATGATAAGGAGGAGAGAACCGGCCAGCGACGCGATGAGGGTCACGGCCATCGCGTCGGTCACGACATGATTATGCGGCCGCTCGGTCTGGGCCAGCGCGCCCGCCAGGCCGCGCTTGAGGCCCAGGGTCGCGATCTGGGCGACAAACTCCACCACCAGCACGGCATAGGCGAAGCGGCCCAGCGCATCGGCGCCATACCAGCGACCCGCGATGAACAGGAAGGGCAAACGCGCGGCAAGGCGCAGCAGGAAGCCGAAGACATTGGTCCGCCCGCCCTTTGCCAGGGCAGCGATATCATCACGGTCCTGGGGAGGGATTGCCTCCGTCGCCAAAATAGCCTGTTCTCCCTGCGTCATTTGTTTGTATCGATTCTAATTCTTATATGGTCGCAACGCGACGGCTTATTCAGGACGCAACGGACGCGCGAGCAGCGCGTCGATAACGGCGGCAAGCGGCGCGGCGTCGGCCAACAGTGCGCATACTGCCTCGACCACCGGCATTTCCACGCCCGCCGCACGCGCCGCGTCACGCAGCACCGGCGCGGTATGCGCGCCTTCGGCCACGGTACGGCGGTTGGAAAGCAGCGCGGCGGCGCTCTGCCCCTCGCCCAACCCCTTGCCGAGCGAGAAGTTGCGCGAATTGGTGGACGAGCAGGTCAGGACGAGGTCACCGAGGCCCGACAGACCACCCAGCGTTTCCGCCCGCGCGCCGCGCGCCAGGCCGAAACGGGTCATTTCGGCGAAACCCCGGCTGATGAGCGCGGCGCGGGCGTTGAGGCCCAAGCCTGCCCCTTCGGCCACGCCGCAGGCGATGGCGAGCACATTCTTGACCGCGCCGCCAATCTCCGCGCCTATGACGTCGTCGGACAGATAGGGGCGGAAGGTCGACCGGGCGATGCGGCTGGCGAGCCGTTCGCCCAACACCGGATCTTCGCAGGCCAGGGTAATGGCGGTCGGTAGCCCCTTCGCCACTTCATGCGCGAAGGTGGGGCCAGAAAGGATGGCGATGGGGGAAGCGGGCTGCGCCTGCGCGGCAACCTCCGACATGAGCAGGCTGGTGCCCGCCTCAATGCCCTTGGAGCAGAGGACCAGCGGCACACCGGCGGGCGCTTGGCGCACCACGCTGCGCAGATGCTGGGCGGGGCTGACCACCAGCAACAGGTCGCAGGCGGCCAGGTCGGCCATGGCGCCGGTCGCCTCAATCGAGGAGGAAAGGGGGATATTGGCGAGGTAGAGCGGGTTTTCATGACGCCTGTTGATCGCGTCGACCACGTCCGGCTCCAGCGCCCAGAGGGCGACCGGCTGGCCGTCGCTGGCCAACAACTGCGCCAACGCCGTGCCCCATGCGCCCGCGCCGATGACTCCCGCCTTCATGCCTTCCCACCCTTCATGCTTTAATTCCGGCGCCGCGCGCCTTTTCGGCCGCCGGGTCGAGCGGCCAGCGCGGCCGGGCGGGTACGGTGAGATCGTCGACCAGCCCCACCGCATAGCGCTCCGCACCCGCCCAGGCGATCATCGCCGCATTGTCGGTGCAGAGCCAGAGCGGCGGCGCGACGAAAGGCAGCTCATGGTCGGCAGCTAGCTTTTCCAGCGCCGCACGGATCGGCTGGTTGGCCGCCACACCGCCTGCGACGACCAGGGCGGTGACGCCCTCGCCCTGTCCCAGCGCGCGGCGCGTGCGATCCACCAGACAGTCGATCACCGCCTGCTGGAAGGAGGCCGCAATGTCTTCCGTGGAATATTGGCCGGACTGGACGGCGCGCATCACCGCGCTCTTCAGCCCGGCGAAGGAGAAATGCGGTTCCGCCGTGCCGACCAGCGGGCGCGGCAGCGGAACTGCCCTGGGATTGCCCTGCGCCGCCGCCTTTTCCACCAGCGGGCCGCCGGGATAGCCCAGGCCCAACAGCTTGGCCGTCTTGTCGAAGGCTTCGCCCGCCGCATCGTCGATCGTGGTGGCGAGGCGGGCATAGTCGCCTGGTCCCCGGACATGGAGAAGCTGGCAATGGCCGCCCGACACCAGCAGCAGCATGTACGGAAATTCGAGCGTGCGGTCGGCCAGGCGCGGCGAAAGGGCGTGGCCCTCCAGATGATTGACCGCCACCAGCGGCTTGCCCACCGCATGGGCGAGCGCCTTGCCGGTGACGAGGCCGACCATGACGCCGCCGATCAGCCCCGGTCCGGCGGTCGCCGCAATGACATCGACATCGGCAAGCGTCATTTCAGCGTCGGCGAGGGCGGCTTCGATCAGGGGAGCAAGCGCCTCGACATGAGCGCGGGCGGCGATTTCGGGAACAACGCCGCCATAGGGACGATGCGCCTCTTCCTGCGTCGCCAGCCGATGCGCCAGGATGCGACCGTCGGCCGTCACCAGCGCCGCCGCGGTTTCGTCGCAGCTCGATTCCAGGCCGAGAATGATCGTCATTGTCGCTTCCATCTAATGCCCGTGGTCATTAGAGCAAGCCGGATATGCTTTTCACCGACCGACCGTTGCGCCTGGGCACCAGGGGATCGCCGCTGGCGCTGGCTCAGGCACGCATGACCGCAAGGGCGCTGATGGCCATTCATGGCTGGGCCGAAGACGCGATCGAGATCGTCGCCGTGCAGACCAGCGGCGACCGCATCCAGGACCGGGCGCTGGCCGATATCGGCGGCAAGGCGCTGTGGACCAAGGAGCTGGACCGGGCGCTGGTGGCGGGCGAGATCGACTTTGCGGTCCATAGTATGAAGGATGTGGAGACGCTGCGCCCCGCCGCCTTCCGCATCGCCGCCATGCTGCCGCGCGCCGACGTGCGCGACAAGCTGGTCGGGGCGGCAAGTTTCGAGGCGCTGCCCGCCAGTCCGCTGGTCGGCACCAGTTCGCCGCGCCGGGCCGCCCAGGTGAAGAGGCTGCGGCCCGATGCGACCATCACCCTGTTCCGGGGCAATGTCGCGACGCGGCTTGCCAAGCTGGCGGCGGGAGAAGTCCATGCCACCCTGCTGGCGGCGGCGGGTCTCGATCGACTGGACCAGCGCGATGTCGGAACATTGATCCCGATCGACACGATGCTGCCCGCCCCGTCGCAGGGCGCGGTGGGGATCGAGGCGCTGGCGGACAATGCTCCGGTGCTGGAGGCGCTGGCGGCCATCAACGATCCGGACACTTATGACGCCGTGATGGCCGAACGCGCGGTGCTGCGCGGCCTGGGCGGCACCTGCCATTCGCCGATCGCGGCGCTGGCGGTGATCGAAGGGGAGCAGATCGTCCTGCGTGCCGAGATCATCAGTCCCGACGGGGTGGAGACGGTGCGCGAGGAGGCAAGACTGGCGCGCAGTGACGCAGCGACAGCCCAAGCCATCGGCCGGGCGCTGCTCGACCGGGCCAGCCCGGCGTTGCGGGCGCTGTTCGAAGGGTGAGGCGCATCCTCATCCTGCGCCCGGAACCGGCGGCGGGCAGGACCGCGGCCAAGGCGGCGGCGCTGGGGATGGAGGTCCGGCTGCATCCACTGTTCGCGCCGCAAGCGATCGACTGGACGCCCCCCCCGACGAAGGATTTCGACGCGCTGCTGCTGACCAGCGCCAATGGCGTGCGGCTCGCAGGACCGGCCCTGCACCAGTATCGCGGCCTGCCCGCTTATGCGGTGGGGGGAGCGACCGCGCGGGCACTGGCAGATGCCGGCTTTGTCGATGTCGTGACGGGAAAGGGCGACGGCAGCGCCATCGCCGCACGCATCGCACGGGACGGGCATCGGCATGTGCTGCATCTGGCAGGCACGACGGTTGCGCCGATGGAGGCGGGCGCGCTCGATATGATGCGGGTCGCGGTGTACCGCATGACCGGCCTGCCTGCCGATCCCGCCCTTCTCGCCGATGCGACGCCGGGGTCCATCCTGCTGGTCCATTCACCCCGCGCAGGCGAGCGTCTGGCGGCGCAAATACCCGAAAATCGGCGGTCAGACCTCCACCTGATCGCCATCAGCCCGGCGGCGCAGACGGCCTGCGGTGCGGGCTGGGCCAGCGCGCAGGCCCCCGCCCTTCCGCAAGATGACGAGATGCTGGCCCTCGCCTTGTCTTTGTGCGAAGGACATGCGCAATGATAGACGATAGGGTCAGCATGAATGACGGAGACGGGGTGGCCAGCGCCCCCGTGACGCCGCCGCCTGCGCGCCGGCGCAATATCCTGCCGCTGTTGATCCTGACGCTGCTCGCCTTTGCCCTGGGGGTGGCGCTGACCGCCTGGGCCTGGCCGCAGATCCAGCGGCGCTGGGGCGATCCGCAACGACCGTCCGCAGCCCTGCCCGCTGGCGTCCTGCCCGGCGTCGCCACCCGCCCGCTGACCGCCGATGCCGCGCAGATGCTGGACAGCCGCGTCGTGCAACTGGAGGAGCGGCTGACCCGCATCACCGTTGAGGCGCAGGCCGCCTCCGCCAATGCAGCGCGCGCCGAAGGGCTGCTGGTCGCCTTCGCCGCGCGGCGCGCGCTCGATAATGGCGCGCCGCTGGGCTATATCGAGGGGCAGTTGCGGCTCCGCTTCGGCCAGGCCCAGCCCCGCGCCGTAGCCACCATCATCAACGCCGCGCGCGAGCCGGTGACGCTGACCGATCTGCGCGCCGGCCTGTCCGACATCGGCAACCAGGTGACGACCCCACCCGCCGATGCGAGCTGGTGGGACGCGCTGCGGCATGAGGCGCACGAGTTGATCACCATCCACGACGCATCGACCCCTTCCCCCCGGCCACAGGCGGCCTATGACCGGGCGCTCCGCTATCTGGACGGCGGCCGGGTGAGTGCCGCGCTGGCGGAAGTGGAACATATGCCGGGCCGGACCGTTGCCGAACGGTGGGTCCAGATGGCCCGCCGCTATATGGAGGCGCGTCGCGCGCTCGACCTCATAGAGACGGCGGCGATCCTGGAGCCGCGCACCCTGCGCACCACCGAGGGCGAACCGGTCGCTCAAACCTCTCCTCTCGCTCCCTGAAGGCCTGTCACAAACGACGAGCCGTTGGTCGCATGAGCCGAAACCGATGGACGTCCACGGCATTTGTCACGACAATGTCATCTTTTCCCCGCTGGGGGTTCAAGGATTTTCATCGTCGTGCCACCTTATGCTCAAGCCGTCAGCACATTCTGGAAGGATCGCCTCGCGCCGGGACCGCGCGCGCCCGTGCTTCCGCCGCTGCAACAGCTATTGGGCAATTTGTCGGTGCCCTTCGATCTGGCGCGGACAAAGGCGCAGGCCGCGAATCTGGCCGGCCAGATTCGCGGCGACGGACGCAGCGTCCTGTTGATCCCCGGCCTGATGGCGTCGGAACAGCGTATGAACTGGCTGCGTCGCATCCTGACCGAAGCGGGCTATGACGCGCATGACTGGGGCATGGGCCGCAATTTCGGGCCGCGTCCCGACAGCCTGGAAAAGATCGACCGGCGGGTCGATGCGATCCGGCGGCAAGGCAGCGGCCCGGTGACGCTGGTGGGCTGGAGCCTGGGCGGCCTTTATGCACGCGAATATGCGAAATTCGCCACCCATAAGGTCGGCGGCGTGGTGACGATGGGCACGCCCTTTTCCGGCGACCCGCGCGCCAACCATGCCTGGCGGCTCTATCAGCTCGTGTCGGGCTTCCCGGTCGACCGGCCGCCCTTTCCCTGCACCCGCGAGGAAAAGCCGCCGGTGCCGACCGTGGCGCTCTGGTCGAAACGTGACGGCGTGATCCTGCCCGAATGCGCCAGGGGCCGCTCCAGCGAGCGCGACAAGGCGATCGAGGTCGATTGCACCCATATGGGCTTTGCCGCTTCGCCGGAAGGCATTGCGGCCGTGGGCAAGGCGCTGGAGGCGATGCGCGCCTGAGCCGGTCGTGACCCATGTCGACGCGCGATCGTCGACGGGGACGGATGTCGATCCGGCGGCGTGCGTGACGGCGCTGCAAGCGAAATAAGCCGACCAACAGGGTCACAGGTCCAAAGTTCACACCGTTGCAGGCATCGGTTTTCCGGGCATTTCCGGGGGATTCGCGACAGGAATGCGCCGCCGATGCGTCGCCGACGCGCCATTGGCGCGCCTGTAGGGTCACACCGACGCGCCGCCCGCGCGACAGGGACGCGACAGGCGGGTCACAGTTGCGCGCCGGTGCGGCGGTGATCGGCAGGGGAGGGCGGGTGCGGAGGGCGTGCTGGTCCATCGACAAGGATAGATCAGAAGAAATCCTACATTGGAAGGGAATAGGATTGGGGAAGGCGGAGGAAGGGCGACTGCGGCCTGTCTTCGATGTCTTCCCGGCCTTGTGCCTAGGGCAATGGCGGGAGATGGGTTCCCGCCTGCGCGGGAACGACGGAGAGGGGCGGGGGAACAACGTCTGCTCATGGTCACTTACCATCATCCTCCCTTTGTAGGGGAGGTGTCGCACGCGAAGCGCATGACGGAGGGGTGTCACCCTATCGATAGCAAGACACTCCACCACCACTTCGTGGGTGCCCTGACAATTTCCACGAATCCGCCAGAAAACGCCCGACGACATTGTGAACTTCGCCCTGTCGCCCTCCTGTCGCGTCCGGGGCTGTATTTTTTTGCCGTCCAGGACTAAGGGACCGGCGCAAAGCCATCCTGCCTTTTGCCTGTAGAAAGCCACTGCCTCATGACTGACGTCCCCATCAAACGCGCCCTTCTGTCCGTGTCCGACAAGACCGGCCTCATCGAACTGGGCACGGCGCTGGGCCAGCATGGAGTGGAACTGGTGTCGACCGGCGGCACCGCCAAGGCACTGCGCGAGGCGGGGCTGGCGGTGAAGGATATTTCCGACCTCACCGGCTTCCCCGAAATGATGGACGGCCGCGTCAAGACGCTGCACCCCAAGGTCCATGGCGGCCTGCTCGCCGTGCGCGACAATCCGGACCATGTCGCCTCGATGCAGGAGCACGAAATCGGCGCGATCGATCTGGTGGTGGTCAACCTCTATCCCTTCGCCGCGACCGTCGCCAAGGGTGCGGAGCGCGAGGAGATCATCGAGAATATCGATATCGGCGGCCCGTCGATGGTCCGGTCGGCGGCGAAAAATCATGAAAGCGTCGCCATTGTCACCGACCCAGCCGACTATGCCCGCCTGATCGCCGAGATGGCGGAGAAAGCCGGCGCGACCAGCTACGACTTCCGCCGCATGCTGGCCGCGAAAGCGTACGCTGCCACCGCCGCCTATGATTCGATGATCGCAAGCTGGTTCGCCTTCGCCGACCAGGGCGTGCTGTTCCCCGAAAGCCTGTCGGTATCGAGCAAGCTCGGTTCCACGCTGCGCTACGGCGAAAACCCGCATCAGTCCGCCGCGCTCTACCTGCCCGTCGGTCCCACGGCGAACGGCATCGCGCAGGCGAAGCAGATCCAGGGCAAGGAACTCAGCTACAATAATTATAACGACGCCGACGCCGCGCTGGAGCTGGTCAGCGAGTTTCGCGACGGCCCGCCGACCGTCGTCATCGTCAAGCACGCCAATCCCTGCGGCGTCGCCACCGGCGGAACGCTGATCGAAGCCTATGAGGCGGCGCTCGCCTGCGACAGCGTGTCGGCCTTTGGCGGCATCATCGCCGTCAACCGCCCGCTCGACGGCCCGACCGCCGAGGCGATCAGTGGCATCTTCACCGAAGTCGTCGCCGCGCCCGATGCCGATGACGCGGCCAAGGCGATCTTCGCGAAGAAGAAGAATCTCCGCCTGCTGCTGACCGGCGACCTGCCCGATCCGGCACGCCCCGGCTTGCAAATCAAGAGCATAGCAGGCGGCCTGCTGGTGCAGAGCCGCGATAATGGCAAGGTGGATCGCGACGCACTCAAAGTCGTGACCAAGCGCGCGCCGACCGATCAGGAGTTGAAGGACTGCCTGTTCGCCTGGACCGTCGCCAAGCATGTGAAGTCCAACGCCATCGTCTATGCCAGGGACGGCAGCACCGCGGGCGTCGGCGCGGGCCAGATGAACCGCCTCGAATCCGCGCGCATCGCCGCGTGGAAGGCGAAGGACGCCGCCGAGAAAGCGGGCTGGAGCGAGCCGCGCACCCTGGGGTCCGCCGTCGCCTCCGACGCCTTCTTCCCCTTCGCCGACGGCCTGCTGGCGGCGGTGGAAGCCGGGGCGACGGCGGTAATCCAGCCAGGAGGATCGATCCGCGACGAAGATGTGATCGCGGCGGCCGACGAAGCCGGGCTGGCGATGGTCTTCACCGGGATGCGCCACTTCCGGCATTAAGGGCATGATGCGGGTGCGAACGGAACATCTTCGCACCCGCAAAATCCCAGAAATCCGCCACTTTTTGTCAAGTGGCCTCTTTTCAACAACGCCCTGTGCGCTTATTTAGAGCGGGACCCTACATCCACGGCAGACGTGGGGCGAACACCCTAATGTTCGACAGGAGAACAGGATGACCAACAAGACGCTGGTGGCGCTGGCCGCCACAATCGCCCTTGCTCTGCCCACCATGGCAAGCGCCGGCAGCAATGATATGGATGTGATCGTCGACGGCAATACCGGTGCACAAACCCGCTCGATCGCCGTGTCCGTGGCCGACCTGAACCTTACCAGCAACAACGGGATGCGTCGCGCCGACTCCCGGCTGATCCGCGCGTCCAAGCAGGTATGCGGCTATGTCAACGGATCGGTCCTGCCGATCACCGAGGATTATCGCACCTGCTACGGCTCCGCGCTGGACGGTGCGCGCAGCGACCTGAACATACTCGCCCAACGCCAGAGCTGACCCGCGCATCATCGCGCAAGCCTTCCCCGCACGAAGGGGACTGCAGAGGGCCGTTCCGCGCCAGCGGGGCGGCCCTTTGTCATGCCGGGCGATTATCCTTAGAGCCTGTCTCGAAATGCGCGAAAGGGCGCATTTCGGAAGGCCGGTACGGATGCGCCGAAGGCGCATTGCAAGACAAACTCTTGGCCGTGGTTAACCAGTCCTTAGAGGATTCCCTTCACTCCGGAGGTCACGAAGGATCAACCGGGGGAACAGCTTGCCATGCCGCGTACCGATCGACCCGTGGACGTCGCCATCATCGGGGCCGGCCCCGCTGGCCTGACCGCCGCTTATCTTCTGACCAAACAGGGGTTTAGCGTGACCGTGATCGAGAAGGATCCGGTCTATGTCGGCGGTATCAGCCGCACGGTGGAACTGAACGGCTTCCGATTCGACATTGGCGGGCATCGCTTCTTTTCCAAGTCGCAACAGGTGGTCGACCTGTGGAACGAGATATTGCCCAACGACTTCATCCAGCGCCCGCGGATGAGCCGCATCTATTATGAAGGCAAATATTACAGCTATCCGCTGCGCGCGTTCGAGGCACTGTGGAATCTGGGCATCTGGCGCTCCACGCTCTGCATGGCGAGCTTCGCCAAGGCGCGGCTCTTCCCCAACCGCGACGTCAAATCCTTCCAGGACTGGACGGTCAACGCCTTCGGCCACAAGCTCTTCTCCATCTTCTTCAAGACCTATACCGAAAAGGTCTGGGGGATGCCGTGCGACGAAATGTCGGCCGACTGGGCGGCGCAGCGGATCAAGGGCCTGTCGCTCTGGGGCGCGGTCAAGGATGGGCTGAAGCGCAGCCTGGGCCTCAACAGGAAGCCCAATGACGGCATGGAAACCAAGACGCTGCTGGAAAGCTTCCGCTATCCCCGTCTTGGCCCCGGCATGATGTGGGAAGCCGCGCGCGACCGTGTGGTCGAGGGCGGCAATCCGGTGCTGATGGCGCACAGCTTCAAGCGGCTGGAGGAAGATCAGGCGAACGGCGCGTGGCGCCTGATCACGGAGGGACCGGAAGGCGACGTCGCCATCACCGCGACCCATGTCATCAGCTCTGCGCCGATGCGCGAACTGGCCGGGCGCATCCATCCGCTGCCGACGACTTTACCGCAGGCGATGGACCTGAAATATCGCGATTTCCTGACCGTGGCGCTGATGGTGAAGGGGGATGATATCTTCCCCGACAACTGGATCTATATCCATGATCCCAGGGTGCAGGTCGGCCGCATCCAGAATTTCCGGAGTTGGTCGCCCGAAATGGTGCCGGACCCGTCGCTCGCCTGCGTCGGCCTGGAATATTTCTGCTTCGAGGGCGACGGCCTCTGGGCCTCCGCCGACGCCGATCTGATCGCGCTGGCGACCAGGGAAATGGCGGCGCTGGGCCTGTGCGACCCCAAGGATGTGGTCGGCGGCGCGGTGGTGCGGCAGGAAAAGGCCTATCCGGTCTATGACGACGCCTATGCCGCCAATGTGCTGGCGATGCGCACCGAGCTGGAAGCGCGCTATCCCACGCTCCACATGGTCGGCCGCAACGGGATGCACCGCTACAACAACCAGGACCATGCGATGATGACGGCGATGCTGACCGTCCGCAACATCGTCGCGGGCGCGCGCGTCCATGACGTGTGGCAGGTCAATGAGGACGCCGAATATCATGAGGCAGGCGATGAGGGCCAGATGGACGGGGCCGATGCCGATGCGCAGGCCGCGCTCGCCAGCGTCCGCGCCATACCCTCGCGGCTGAAGGCGGCCTGACCGCCATGGCCGATTGGCTGCGAACACTGGCCGTGCCGATCTCGCGCCTGATGTTCGCCCGCTATCTGCTGGCCAGCATCTGCGCGCTGTCGGGCGACTTCCTCCTCTTCCTGATGCTGGACCGGGTGGGCGTGCCGCCGGTCGCCGCCGCCTGTGGCGGCTATGCGCTGGGCCTGCTGATCCACTGGGTCATCAGCGTCCGCTTCGTTTTCGACACCGCCCCCGGCCCCACTCATGGCCAGCGCCTGGCTTTCGTCGCCAGCGCGCTGCTCGGCATGGGCATGACCATGGCGATGGTCGGCGGCCTCAGCCTGATCGGCGTCGCGCCGGCGCTTGCCAAGCTGCTGTCGGTGCCCGCCAGCTTCCTCACCGTCTATGCGATCCGAAAATATGGCGTCTTCGCCCGCGCCTGAACCCCGCCCCAAGCTGCGTAATGCCGCATTCTGGGCATTGCTGGGTTGGCTGCTGTGCAGCGCCGTGCTGCTGTGGCTGTTCCATGGCGGCTTCGCCACCCTCGCCTTTCGCGATCCCGACGATGCGATGCGGCTGGTGCAGGTGCGCGACTGGATCGGCGGACAGGCCTTCCACGATGTCAGCCAGCATCGGGTGAACCCGCCGCTGGGCGGGCCGATGCACTGGTCACGGATCGTGGACATGCCGATCGCGGGCCTCATCCTGCTGCTGCGCCCGATATCGGGGACGGCGATGGCCGAACTGATCGCCTGCGCGGCCGTGCCGCTGCTGCTGCTCGGCGGGCTGACCGCCGCCCTGTTCATCGCCGCGCGGCGGATTGCGGGCCGCGAAATCGCCCTGCTCGCTGTCGCCTTGTTGCTGACCGCGCCCAGCATATTGGTGCAGTTCACGCCGCTGCGGATCGACCATCATGGCTGGCAGATCATGCTGGCCGCCATCGCTCTTGCCGGCGCGATGGACGGGCGCGCGGCGCGCGGCGGGGTGATCGCCGGTCTTGCATTGGCGCTGTGGCTGCAGATTTCCAGCGAAGGACTGCCCTATGCCGCCCTGTTCGCCGGCACCTTCGCCTTGCGGCACTGGATCGACCGGGCGCAGACACCGCGTTTCATCGCCTTCATCCTGACGCTGGGCAGCGCCGCTCCGGTCCTGCTGGCACTGCTCAAAGGCCCCCAGGCGCTGGTCGCCATCCAGTGCGACGCCCTGTCCGCCGCCTATATCTGGCCGCTGACGATGCTGGCCATCATAACCAGCCTAGCCACCCGGATGATCGGCACGCGATCGGCGGGGCGGCGCCTCGCCGCGGCGGCCATCGGCAGTAGCGCGGCGCTGGCGACTTTTCTGGCGACGGGCGGCCCCTGCCTGTCGGGCGACCCCTTCGCGGCGCTTGGCCCGCTCGCCTATCGGCTCTGGTATCTCCAGGTGATGGAAGGACGGCCGCTCTGGGAACAGGGCCTGTCGATGCAGGGCGTGATCCTGTTACCCCCGCTGTTCGGCCTTGGCGCAACCCTGTACGCGGCGCGAACGGCCAGGGGGGATGCACGGATGCACTGGCTGGCGCTGGCCCTGCTGCTGTGCGGCGCAATCGCCGTGTCGATACTGGTGATGCGCGCGCTGTCGGTGGCCCATCTCTTCGCGCTTCCCGGCACTGCCTGGCTGCTGCTCCGACTGTTCGGCCGGATACAGGCGTCGCGCCGGGCGCTGCTGCGCGTGACCGGATCTGTCGCGCTGGTGCTGCCGACCCCGGTTGGCCTGTGCGCCGCCTGGGTCGGGATCGCCGCCCAGCCCGAATCGGCGACGAAGACCGGCGCCGACTGCCGTTCGGCTGCGGTGCTGGCGCTGCTCAAGACGCTGCCGCCCACGACGCTGCTCGCGCCGATCGACCTTGGCCCCGACATTCTGGCGCAGACCCGGCACAGCGTCATCGGTACCGCCCATCATCGCAACGCCATCGGCATTTCCGCCGTCATCAGCGTCTATGTCGATGCGCCCGCCGCGGCTCAGGCGGCGATCGGCCGCACCCGCGCCGCCTATCTCGTCACCTGCGACGGCCTCAACGAACTGCGCCTCTATGGCAAGGCGAACCCCAGCGGGCTGGCGGCGATGCTGCCGCGAAACCAGACGCCGCCCTGGCTGGAGCCGCTGCCCGGCAAGGGGCCGCTGCACATCTACCGCATCAGCCGATCGCCGGGCTGAACAGCGCCTTCCACCAGCGTCCGCCCGATTGCATGACATGGCGGCGGAAAAGCAGCACGCCGATGCGGATGATGAGCGCCACGAACGCCGCCTGCCAGACCAGCGCGAGCAGATGCGGCCAGATGGCGGTGTCCTGCGCGGCGCGGGCGATCATCGCGAAGGGCGAGCTGAAGGGGAAGATGCAGGCCGCCACCTCCGCCGGCGATCCCATATGGTCGACCGCATAGCTGGCGAAGAAGAAGATCAGCATCTGTCCCATGGTGATCGGCATGTTGAGCGTCTGCACCTCCCGCACCGTCGCCGCCTGCGCGCCGATGCCCAGGAAGAGCGAGCCGAGCAGCGTATAGGCCATGGCGAAATAGAACACCGCCAGCATCAGGAAGAGCGGCCATCCCACCGCCGGCGCGGGCAGGCCGGTGGCGCTGCCGCCCAGCGCCAGGAAGATGGCGAAGGCGGTGCCGCCCCAGAAGGCGATGCCCACAAAGCTCATCGCCAGCATCGCCATCAGCTTGCCCAGGAAAATGGCGTCGATCGGCACGGCGGCGGCGAGGATTTCGATGATCTTGTTGGTCTTTTCCTCGACCAGATTGGACAGGATCATGCCGGCGAGCAGAATGGTGAGGAAGAACATCACCACCTGCGCGATCCGGCCGATGATGAGCCGCACCTGCGCCTGCGCCCCCAGGCTGGTGGTGACTTCCTGCCGCTCCACCCGGACGAATTGCAGCGTCCGTTCCGCCAGCGCGGCGGTGGAGAGCAGACTGATGTCGCCCTGCAACTTGTCGAGATCCTGCCGCTTGCCGGTCAGGAGCGGATGCGCGAGCGTGCCCGACAGGATCGCTACCACCTCCGAATCCGGGCGGGCGAGCTGGACGCGCGGGCTGGGGGCAGAGGGCACCTGTCGCAAACGCGGCAGCGCCTGGTCGCCCATGCGTTCGGTCAGCCGGTCATGAGCGCGTTCCAATGCAGCCTTATCCTGCGCCGACATGGCGATGCCCACCACCGGGCGCAGGTCGGTGCTGGAGATTTTCTCGCCCAGCCCCCCGAAGGCGAAGCCGATCAGGATCGGCAGCAACGGCCCCAGCAGGAAGAGAATGAAGGTGCGGGAAAGCACAACGGCGGTGAAGTCACGTCGCGCGATGACGAAAGCGGCACGCCATAATTGCTTCATGCCTCGTCCTCCCGGCCTTCACCATCCTGCATCTGCCTGGCGGCGGCGGCTCCGGCGATGGCGACGAAGGCATCGTGCAGGCCCGGCCGCTCGATCGACAGGCTTTCAATCCCCGCCCGCCCGTCGATCAGCGCCCGCAGCAGCGGCTCGATCCCTTCCTCAGGCAGGGCGAAATGCCAAACGCCCTCCTCCGCCACGGTGTCGGCGGGCAGCGCGCTGCGCCAGGCGCCATCGCCCGTCCGGGTGCGCAGGCGCACCTGTGGGCGCAGCCGATCGCGCGCGTCGCTGACCGTGCCTTCGAAGCGGATGCGGCCGCCCGCGACAATGGCGATGCGCTCGCACAATCGTTCGGCGTGGGCGATGACATGGGTGGAAAAGACGATGGTGACGCCCTTGTGCGCCTGATCCCGGATCAGCGCCTCCAGTTTCTCCTGGTTGATGGCGTCGAGGCCGGAGAAAGGCTCGTCCAGCACGATCAGGCGCGGTTCATGGACAATGGTGCCGAAAAGCTGGACCGTCTGGGCCATGCCCTTGGAAAGCTGGCGGATCGGCTTGTCGATCGATGCGCCCATGCCATGGCCGTCGAGCATCGCCTTCGCCCGTTCGCGTCCGGTCTTCAGCGGCAGGCCGCGCAGCGCGCCCATGAAGGCGATCGCCTCATAGGCCTTCATCGACGGATAGAGGCCCCGTTCCTCCGGCAGATAGCCGACTTCGCGCGCCATGCGCAGCGGCTGGTCCGCGCCCAGCAGCAGGCGATGCCCCTCGTCCGGATCGACAATGCCCAGCAGCGTGCGCAGCAAGGTCGTCTTGCCCGCGCCATTGGGGCCGAGAATGCCGTAGATCGTCCCGGCGGGCACGGCGATATCGACCCCGTCGACCGCGCGGAAGTTGCCGAATATCTTGACAAGCCCATGGCCTTCGACGGCATAGGGGAAACCAGGGGCCGGTGTGTCGCCAATCATCCCGCCCTGATAGTCTGGACCCGTGCCCGTGGAAACCGAAACCTTGGAACAGCGCCTGAAGGCGGAAGCCTTGCGACTGGGCTTTGCCGCCTGCCGCATCGCCCCGGCCGACGCCGCGCCCAAGGCGGGTCAACGGCTGCGGGACTGGCTGGACGCGGGCCATCATGGCGACATGCTGTGGATGGAGGAGCGGGCCGAACAGCGCGGATCGCCCAGGGGGCTGTGGCCGGACGTACGCAGCGTCATCATGCTGGGGATGAGCTATGCGCCGGGGCGCGACCCGCTGGCGCTGGCCGACGTGCCGGATCGGGCGCGCTTTTCGGTCTATGCCCAGGGCAAGGATTATCATGACGTCGTCAAGAAGGCGCTGAAGGCGCTGGCCCGCTGGCTGGTCGAGCAGCAGCCCGGCGCGCTCAAGGTCTTCGTGGACACCGCGCCGGTGATGGAAAAGCCGCTGGCGCAGGGCGCGGGGCTGGGCTGGCAGGGCAAGCACAGCAACCTGGTCAGCCGGGACCATGGCAGCTGGCTGTTCCTGGGGGCGATCTATACCGAGATAATGCTGGAAGCCGACGGGCCGGAACGCGACCATTGCGGCAGTTGCGCCGCCTGTCTCCACGCCTGCCCGACCGACGCCTTCCCCGCGCCCTATATGGTCGATGCGCGGCGGTGCATTTCCTACCTCACCATCGAACATAAGGGGCCGATCCCGGAGGAGCTGCGCGAAGGGATCGGCAACCGGGTCTATGGCTGCGACGACTGCCTGGCTGTCTGCCCCTGGAACAAGTTCGCCGATGCGGCGGCGGCGAACCGGGCGTTCGTCGGCCGGGCGGAACTGGCGGCGCCGGCGATCGGCGACCTGCTCGCCCTGGACGACGCGACTTTCCGCGAGATTTTCTCCGGCTCCCCGATCAAGCGCATCGGCCGCAACCGCATGGTCCGCAACGCTGCAATCGCGGCAGGGAATAGCGGCGACGCGCGGCTGATGGGACGGCTGGAAGCGCTGATCGGGGATGATGATCTGGTGGTGGCGGAAGCCGCCAAATGGGCGATCGGGAAACTCTCGGCTTAGGCGAGACGGATGGGAAACGGCTGGCCGTGCCTTCACCCGACCCGCTTGAACAGCCAGCCGATGCTCGATCCACCCGGCAGCGCTTCGCCTGTCACCACCAGTTGGCGGGTGGGGTGGGGGCGGCCGTCGCCGTCGGTCCACAGGCTGTCCTCGACGCTCAGCACGCCCGCGCCGGTGCGGAATTGCCATAGGCCGCCCAGGTCGATGCGCAGCACGGCGCCCTGGCTGTCGGCGGTCAGGGTCGGCTCGACGCCGGGGGCGAGGTGGAAGCGCAGCTGCACCGGCTGCTTTGCGGGGCGCTTGCGGCGTTCGGCCGGGGTCAGCATGTCTTCGCCGCGGATTTCCTTGCCGTCGCCGCTGACCAGCAGCAGGCGGCGGTGGACATAGCCCAGCCGCCGGACATAGCCGTCATGGGAAAGGTCCAGCCGGCTGCCATTATCCAGTTCCTGCCGGTTCAGCTCCACCTCGGTCACGCCCTTGCCCAGCGTGCCGTCGGGCAGCAGGGCGGTCGAGTTGCTGTCGTTGAGGACCAGGGTGCTGTGCGCGGCGGTGGTGCGCAGCCCTTGCGCCAGGTCGCGGGGAATCCACGCGCCCTCCAGACCCGCGCCGCCGCAATTGATGATCAGCCGCAACGGCCCGTCGCTGATCTCGATCGCGCCGGTGGAGGCGCAGCCCGCCTCCGCCAGCCGCGCGATCGGCGGCGGCGCGGCATCGATCTGCACCACGGTGCTGCCGGCGGCGATGCGCTGATAGCCCCAGTCGCGCGCCTGGCGCAGCGGCCGGGTGCGGACCCGGCTGGCGGCGACCACGGCTTCGACCGTCTGCGGGTCGATCGCGCCCGCGCCCTGCCAGTTGCCCAGCCCGCCATCGCCATGGGTAAGGCCCAGCAGCGCGGGCACCGCGCGGGCGAGGGCGTCGGCCAGGCAGGCGGGCGGTGGTTCGCGCCGCACGTCGTAGACCGAGCGCAGCATAGACAGCAGCATCACCGCCTCCAGTTGCGCAAGCGGCGAGCGCGACACGATGCCGCCATCGGGATGGAAGCCGCCGTCGATCGCGCGCTTGAGGCCCGCTTCGCCGAACAGGCGGCGCGCTTCTCCACCGGGGATCAGCAGCGCGGCGGCCAGGATCGCGCTCCAGGCGGTGAGGCGCGACAGGCCCATCGGCGCCTTGTCGGCGCTGCGGTCGAGATGGCGGGCGGTCCGCGCGATACAGTTCAGCACCAGCGACCGATAGACCAGGTCGCTGGAGGACAGGATCAACGGCGCATGGGCGGTCCAGAAGAGCAGCCGCCAGCCGGCATTGTCGGCGCGCCAGGCCGGCTCGCTCGGCGTCTCGGCATGAGCCTCCAGCCATTTGCGCATCACCGTCTCGGCGATCGCCGCGCCCTGTTCACGGGTTGCGCTGCTGGCCAGATCGCGCAGCCAGCGGAAGCTGTGCAGATAGTCGGCAAAGGCCGGGCTGACGGACAGTTTGGCGAAATCGAGCGTGGCGATCGGCTGCTTCTGCCCGCGAAACAGGAAATAGCCGGCGCGGATCGCCGCTCCGGCGCGGCCGTCGCCCGGCACTTCGTCGTCGGGCACGGCCAGCAGCTTGAGCGGATATTTGCCGCGCAGCTTGCGGCCGTGGATCGGCGTCTTCCAGCTCAGCAGATAGAATCGGTTGGCGATCTTCTGGGCCAGCGACAGGCCCTTGTCATCCGCGACGCGGATGAGCCGCTTGCCCTGCTCGATGCCATCGTCGCCCGTGTCGGGCGGACCGTCCTGGCCCTGGCGAGCCGACATGCGCCGTTTGTCGATCACCCGCCCCGCAGCTTCCGGATATTGTCGGCATAGGCGACCGGGCCGCCGCGGAAGGTGGCGGTGCCGGCGACCAGCACGTCGGCGCCCGCGTCGATCGCCTTGGGCGCGGTGGTGAAATCGATGCCGCCGTCGACCTGGAGATGGATGTCGCGGCCCGACTTGTCGATCATCTTGCGGATGGCTTCGATCTTGCGGAGCTGATTCTCGATGAAGCTCTGGCCGCCGAAACCGGGGTTGACGCTCATCACCAGGATCAGGTCGACGTCATCGATCAGATAGTCGAGCATCTTGGCAGGCGTGCCGGGATTGAGCACGACGCCCGCCTTCACCCCCAGCGATTTGATATGCTGCACGGTGCGGTGGATATGCGGTCCGGCTTCGGGATGGACGGTGATGATGTCCGATCCGGCCGCGACGAAGGCGTCCAGATACTGGTCCACCGGGGAGATCATCAGATGGACGTCGAAAATCTTCTTCGTATGCGGGCGCAGCGCCTTCACCACCGCCGGGCCGATCGTGATGTTCGGCACGAAATGGCCGTCCATGACGTCGATATGCACCCAGTCGCAGCCGGCTTCGTCGATGGCGCGGACTTCCTCGCCCAGGCGGGCGAAGTCGGCGGAGAGGATGGAGGGCGAGATGAGGATGGAACGGGTCATTGACCGTTCGCCTTAGTCGCCGCCGGAGCCAAGGGCAACGGGGATTTGGCGGAACGGGGTGATTGTTCGGGAGCGCCTGCGCAAGGCGTTCAAAGCGTGACGAAAATGGTCGGTTCCAGCCGGCGCGAGGGTGGTGTGCCCTGCGGCAGCAACTGTTTGACGCCACGGAGCGCGACCACATGGCCGCGCCCGTCCAGCACCGGCGCCGCGACCAGCCGCATCGCGCACGGGCCCGCGCCGCCGGCCCGGTGGATGTCGACATCCAGGGTGAAGCCGCGCTTGTGGCGGATGGCATAGGCGCGCAGCCGTTCCATCGGATCGCGCGAATCCGGGGCATAGAGCGACACGGCGAGCGGGCGGGGGACGATGCTGGCCCGCTCCAGCCCGAACAGGTCATAGACGCCGGCCGTCCATCTCAGGCGATTGTCGGCCAGGTCGCAATGCCAGAGACCCAGGCCCCGTTCGGCCAGCGCAGCTTCGTTGCGGGCGATGGCCGGGTCGAGCAGCACCGGCGAAAGATGTTCGCGCAGATCGGCGAGCGGCCAGCTATGATGCAGGGGTAAAGGCTCGATTGGACGCATGGGCGGCGGACCTTGTGGGACGGACGGCCCCCTCTAGGCTTTCATGGTTAAGGCTTGGTCTGACGCTTTTGCAAGGCGCGCGATGAAGAAGCCGTCGGCGCCGCCCTGGTCGGTCAGCGTATCGGGAAGGGTGCGCAGCCAGCCCTGCGGCGTGGGGGCCAACCCCTGCGGCAGTTCGGCGGTTTGCGCGGGGAGCAGCGCGAAATCGGGATGGGCGGCGAGGAAGCGTTCGACCTGTTCTTCCCCCTCCGCCCGTTCGAGCGAGCAGGTCGCATAGATGATCTGTCCGCCTGGCTTCAGCCAACCGGCGACGCGGGCGATGAGGTCGCCCTGCAACTCGGCCAGTTCGGCGATCTGGCGCGGGCCGATGCGGTGGAGCACGTCGGGATGGCGGCGATAGATACCGGTCGCTGAACAGGGCGCGTCGAGCAGGATCGCATCGACCGGCGCGTCGGGCTGCCACTGGCGCAGGTCGGCCGGCAGGATGTCGGCGGACAGGCCGGTGCGGGTCAGATTCTCGGTCAGCCGCTCCAGCCTTTTCTTCGACTGGTCGATCGAAGTCACACGCCATCCCGCTGCCGCAAGCTGCATCGTCTTGCCGCCGGGCGCGGCGCACAGGTCCAGCACGCTGCGCCCCTCGCCCGGTCCCAGCAGCCGCGCGGCGCAGGAAGCGGCGATGTCCTGCACCCACCAGGCGCCTTCGGCAAAGCCGGGAAGTTCGGGGATGTGCGCGGTTTCGGGCAGGCGGACATGGCCGGGCGCAAAGGACGTGCCGTTCAGCGCATCTGTCCAGATCGCTGTCTCGCTGGCGTCGCGCAGGCTGATGTCGACCGGCGGGCGGACGGCATAGACGCGCGCCGCCGCCTGCGGCATGGCTTCGCCCCATTGGCCGGCCCAGCGTTCGATCACGTCGGCGGGCAGGGTCGGCGGATCGGGCAGCACGGGTTCGCCGCGCGTCACCGTGCCGAATACGCCATGGACCAGCTTGCGCGGGCCGCCATCGACCAACGGCAGGGCCGTGGCGATCGCGGCATGGGCGGGCGTGCCAAGCGCCAGCGTCTGGGCCAGCGCGATGCGCAACACCATCCGCGCCTTGGCGTCGTCGGGCAGGACTTGCTTGGTTGCGCCGTCGATCAGCGCGTCGAGATCGGGCAGGTGGCGCAGCACTTCGGCGACGATCGCATGGACCAGCGCCCGGTCGGCCGAGGGAAGGCCCTGTGCCGCGCCGTGCAGCGCCAGTTCCAGCGGATCGCCCCGGCGCAGCACGGCGTCGAGCAGGCGCAAGGCAGCGCGGCGCGCGGGAAAGCCGGGGACATCATCGGGGCGGGGAGAAGCGGGGCGGCGGGGCATCAGCGGCCCCTACGCGCTTTCGCCTTCAAAGAAAATGGGAGACGCCAAAGCCGAGCGTGAGGAACAGGGCGATCCAGAAGAGGATGCCGACCCAGAGCGCCAGCCAGTCCGACCGGCGCGGTTTGGCATGAACGCCCTTGGGCACGGTGCGGAGCGATGAGGGGATGCGCCTGGCGCCCAGCGTCGCGACCGCGATCACGCGGCGGCCAACGCCATGGAAGAAGCGTGCGGTGTGGCGCGAGAAGATATGCTCGACGGTCAGGTCGACCACCAGTCCGCCGGCGTGGCGCAGCACCACGCCCGCCACATCGACGACAACCTCCCCGATCTCGTCTACCGGCATCAGCGCCCGTGCGGATCGAGCGCGCTGCGGCGGCGGGGTGGCATGGTCCTCCTGGGCGGCGTGGGTATCGGCGACAGCGCCGACGCGCGGGGGGCGGTGCCGATCGCGGGCGTGCCCATTTCCGCCGCGATATCCTGTAGCGCGGCGATGCGCTTTTCGGTCGCGGGGTGGGTGGAGAAAAGTTCGCTGACATGAGTCGGCACGATATAGAGCTGCGCCGCCGCCGGATTGCGCTCGGCCACCGGGTTGGGGATCATCTCCGCCCGGCCGGAAATCTTGGCCAGCGCGGAGGCGAGCGCATGGGGATTGCCGCTGATCTCCGCCCCGGCGCGGTCGGCGCCATATTCGCGCGTGCGGCTGATCGCCATCTGCACGATCATCGCGGCGAAGGGGGCGACGATCACCGCCAACAGGGTGGCGACGATATTGCCATGGCCGTTTTCCTGATTGCCGCCGCGAAAGAAGAGGCCGAAATTGGCCAGCATCGATATGGCGCCCGCGATCGTCGCCACCATCGTCATGATGAGGGTGTCGCGATTCTTCACATGGCCCAGTTCATGCGCCATCACGCCCGCCACTTCCTCACGGCTCAGCATGGACAGCAGGCCGGTGGTCGCGGCCACGGCGGCATTGTCCGGATTGCGCCCGGTAGCGAAGGCGTTGGGTGCATCCTGATCGATGATGTAGACGCGCGGCATCGGCAGCGCCGCGCGCTGCGCCAATTCCCTGACCAGCCCGTAAAATTCCGGGGCGCTCTGTGCATCGACCTCCCGCGCGTCATGCATCCGCAGCACGATCTTGTCGGCGTTCCAGAAGGTGAAGAGGTTCATGCCCGCCGCCGCCAGCAGCGCGATCAGCGCGCCGCCGCTGCCGCCCAGCGTATAGCCCAGCGCCATGAACAGCGCCGTCAGCGCCGCCAGCAACATGGTCGTCTTCATGCCATTCACTTGCAATGCTCTCCTTTGCCGCCCAGATAGCGGACGCAGCATGAATATGGGGTGGATCGGCCCCAACCGCAATCGAAAGGCCGTATCATGGGAACCTTCAACGGCAAGCGTCCGGCGCATGTGAAGCCGCCCGCGCATCTTTCCAAAAGCCCGCCGGTGCCGCAGCCCGATCCGCTCGATCGCCCGTCGCGCCATGACGAGGCGCTCAGCCCGGTGCGGTATGGCGACTGGGAGCGCAAGGGAATCGCGATCGATTTCTGATGCTTGCCCGTCCGGCTCCGTTCGCCGCCGATTTGGCACGTCTGCCGATGGCCCGTGCCGCTGTCGCGAGGAGACTTGACGCCCCCTCTGGCCTTTTCCGTCCGCTTTTGTGCAGGACTCCAGGCATAGAAGGAGTTTTCGGGGCGTGGGTGTACAGCTTGTTTCGGACGTGAATGTAAAGCCGGTGCCGAGTTATGCACCGGAGGACGCCGCGCTGTTATGTGGCGTGGGACGGCTGGTTTGCGCCTGGACCATGCTGGAGCAGAGCCTGGAGGCGAAGATCGGTATATTGCGCGAAGCGATGGGCGATGTCCGCACCGTGGGCGCGCGCACCCGGCCGAGCATGTCCAAGCTGATGACCGAATTGCGCACCATGGTGGCGATGCGTGACCGGCGCAATGCCAGCGCCCTGACCGAAATATCCGCGATCGAGCGCGACATGCAACGGATCGACCGCTTCCGCGCGCTTATCATCCAGGGTTTCCAGCAGCCGCAGCCGGGCGGTTTCGCCTGCCGCGACCTGCGCAACAACCAGATCCACGTCAGCCTGGAACAACTTGACGCGGAAATATCCGCGCTCGAAGCAATCGCGCAGAGGCTTCTTGCCGTCTGAGGCGTTGTTGCGTGCGCTAACGCTTGACCTTTGCCGTTTCCACCATGATTCCTTCCCTAACTTTCCGCGTTGCAGCGAGAATGGAGCAGCATGTCTCACAAGCCTATTCGCAAAGCCATCTTCCCGGTCGCCGGTCTTGGCACCCGTTTCCTGCCGGCGACCAAGGCGGTGCCGAAGGAATTGCTGCCGGTGGTCGATCGGCCGCTGATCCAATATGCGGTCGATGAGGCCAAGGAGGCGGGGATCGAGCAGATGATCTTCGTCACCGGCCGTGGCAAGGGCGCGATCGAGGATTATTTCGACATCGCCTTCGAAACCGAGGCGACCCAGCGCGAGCGGGGCAAGGATCTGGGCGCGCTGGACGGCACCCGCCTGCTGCCCGGCAACGCGGTCTTCATCCGCCAGCAGGAGCCGCTGGGCCTGGGCCATGCCATCTGGTGCGCGCGCGACATTGTGGGCGACGAGCCCTTCGCCATCCTGCTGCCCGACGAGTTCATGCGGGGCGCGCGGGGCAATGGCTGCCTCAAGCAGATGGTCGACGCCTATGACAAGGTCGGCGGCAACCTGGTCTGCGCCCTTGAAATCCCGATCGAAGACACGCCCAGCTATGGCGTCATCGATCCGGGCGCGCGCGATGGCGCGCTGACGGAGGTGAAGGGGCTGGTCGAAAAGCCCAAGCTGGGCACCGCCCCGTCCAACCTGATCGTGCCGGGGCGCTATATCCTCCAGCCGCAGGTGATGAAGATATTGGAGACCCAGGAAAAGGGCGCAGGCGGCGAAATCCAGCTCACCGACGCCATGGCCTCGCTAATCGGCGCGCAACCTTTCCATGGCGTGACCTTCGAGGGTCGTCGCTTCGATTGCGGGTCCAAGGCCGGCTATATCGAGGCCAATCTGGCGCTGGCGCTGGAGCGCGAGGATCTCAAGGATCATATCCGCGCCTTCGCGCAGAAAGAACTGGCGCGCTGACGTGGAACAGGCTGCCCGTTAGAAGGCAGCCAGCAGCCGGGCGATCAGCAGCGCCATGCCCGACAGGGCGATGGCGCCGCCGATCGCCAATGCGGTGGGGTGGACAATCTGCCGGACCGGCACGGCGATCGCTTTTTCGATTCTGCTCATGCCCCCATCATAGGCGATGCGGCAGTCATGTCTCACGCATCCTTCCGGTCAGACTGAGCGGAAGGAGCGATCAGAAAAAGGGCGGCTTTCCCGGAGGAAGCCGCCCTTTTTCTGATATTCCTGGCGGGTGCGGGTCAGAACGGCACTTCATCGTCCAGATCATTGTCGAAATTGGGGCCGCCGGTGCCGCCACGGCTGCTGCCGGCGCCAGCGCCGCCGCCGCCAAAGCCACCGCCCGACGATCGTCCGCCGCTGCTCTGGCCCCCACTCGAACTGGCGCCGAAATCGTCATAGTCGCCGCCGCCAAAGCCGCTCGACCCGCCACTCCAGTCGCTCACGCCCTGCGATCGTCCGCCGCCGCTACCGCCCTGACCGCCGCCGCCCGGTGCGCCGTCCAGCATGGTCAGCACCGAACCCAGGCCCTGCAGCACGACTTCGGTCGTGTAGCGGTCATTGCCCGACTGGTCCTGCCATTTGCGGGTGCGCAACTGGCCTTCGATATAGACTTTCGACCCCTTGCGCAGGAAGCGTTCGGCGACGCCGACCAGCCCTTCGGAAAAGATGGCGACGCTGTGCCATTCGGTGCGCTCCTTGCGCTCCCCGGTCATGCGGTCCTTCCAGTTTTCGGACGTGGCGATGCGCAGATTGCACACCTTGCCGCCATTCTGGAAGCTCTTGACCTCCGGGTCGGCGCCGAGATTGCCGACCAGAATGACCTTGTTGACCGAGCCTGCCATGATTCCTCCGAAAGCACTAAAGCGGCCGTTATAGAGCGCCCGCCTTGCCCTTCAAGAACAAAGCGCCAACGCGCGCTACGCCAAGCCCAGCGCCATCGCGGTCCAGTAGGTGACGCCCGCCGCCACATAGGCGAGTATGAAGAGATAGCCGACCATGAAGGCTGGCCATTTCCAGCCATTGGTTTCGCGCCGTGTCACCGCGATGGTGGAAATGCACTGGGGGGCGAAGATGAACCAGGCGAGGAAGGCGAGGGCGGTGGGCAGCGACCACTGGCTTTTCAGCCGGTCGCCCAGGCTGCGTTCCAGCTTTGCCTCATCATCACCGGCATCGATCGAATAGACGGTGGCGAGCGCCGACACGGCCACCTCGCGCGCGGCCATCGCGGGGATCAGCGCCAGCGAGATGTCGCGGTTGAAGCCGATCGGTTCCAGCACGACGTTAAGGCCGTTGGCGATCCGGCCGGCGATCGAATGATCGACCTGGCTGGTCGGGTCGCCGTCGGGCACGCGCGGGAAGCTGAGCAGCAGCCACAGGATCACGGTCGAGGTGAAGATGATCGTGCCCGCGCGCTTGAGGAAGATGACCGCGCGCTGCCACAGGCCGAGGATGATGTCCCGTGGCCGGGGCCACTGATATTTGGGCATCTCCATCAGGAAGCCGCCGCTCGCGCCCTTGGTGACGGTGAGGCGCAGCACCAGCGCCACCAGCATCGCGCCGATGATGCCCGAGACATAGAGGCAGAAGAGCACGAAGCCCTGCAACCCGATGCCCCAACCGATGTCGCGCGCCGGGATGAAGGCGCCGATGATGACGGCATAGACCGGCAGTCGCGCCGAACAGGTCATGAGCGGCGCGATCAGGATGGTGGTCAGGCGATCCTTCGGGTCAGCGATGGTGCGCGTCGCCATGATCCCCGGCACGGCGCAGGCGAAGGAGGAGAGGAGCGGGATGAAGGCGCGGCCCGACAGGCCGACCTTCGCCATCAATCCGTCCATCAGGAAGGCGGCGCGGACCATATAGCCGGTCGCCTCCAGCATCAGGATGAAGAAGAAGAGGATCAGGATCAGCGGCAGGAACACCACCACCGATCCGACGCCCTTGATGACGCCATCGACCAGGAAGGAGCGGACTATGCCGTCAGGCATGGCGGCGCGCACGGCATTGGCGATCGCTTCGGCAAAACCCTCGATCATCGCGACCGGCGCTTCGGACCAGGCATAGACCGACTGGAACATGATGAAGAGCAGGCCGAGCAGCAGGAAGACGCCGAGGACGGGGTGCAGCGCCACCCGGTCGACCGCTGCGGTCAGGCGGCGCGAGGGCGTTTCGCGCACGATCGCGGCGCGGGCGATGCGGCGGGCTTCCTTGCGGACCGCGTCGAAATCCTGTTCGAGGCCGACGGGATAGGCGGGCGGGGCACCATTCAGCAGGGTTTCCAGCTCGCTGCGCAGATGATCCAGCCCGCGCTTGCGCACCGCCACGGTCGATATCACCGGCACGCCCAGTTCGCGCGCCAGGATATCGGCATCCAGCTCCAGCCCGTCGCGGGTGGCGAGGTCGACCATATTGAGCGCGACGATGGTCGGCAGGCCGAGCGCGATCAGTTCCAGCGCGAAGCGGAGATGATTGTCGAGATTGGCGGCGTCGACAACGATGACCAGCGCATCGGGCCGCTTTTCGCCGACCTGCCTGCCCATCACCACATCGCGCGTCACCTGTTCGTCGGGGCTTCCCGGCTCCAGGCTGTAGGTGCCGGGCAGGTCGACCAGCTCGACCGGCCGTCCGTCCGCCAGCGACAGGCGCCCCGTCTTGCGCTCCACAGTGACGCCCGGATAATTGCCCAGCTTCTGCCGCGCACCGGTCAGCGCGTTGAACAGCGCGCTCTTGCCGGCATTGGGATTGCCCACCAGCGCGATCAGGGGAAGGCCGCTCATGCGTCGCCCTCCTGCGGTCCCGTGCGCACGGTCACGGCGGCGGCATGGTTGCGGCGCATGGCGATGGTCATGCGGCCGATCCGGCAGGCGATCGGTCCCTTGCCGAAAATCCCGCCATGGTGCAGCGCCTCGACGCTCGCCCCTTCGCACAGACCGAATTCGCGCAAACGCTGACCTTCGGAGGGTGTAAGGGCGGACCAATCGATGAGGTCGACATAAGCGGGGTGCCGCAGCGGCAGGTCGGTGAGACGCAAGGGGAGGATACTCGCAGGCTATTTCTGCGAGTGACTATCAATACCTTTACCAAATGGCCAGCGCGAATCGCCCGGGCGCACGGCAGATCACACTGCAGGATAGCGCAGCCGGCCGATGAAGCGCGACAGGCTCAGCCGTTCGCCGCCACCCACGCCCTTGAACTTCGCCTTGACCTTCTCGAACTGCATCACGCCTTCGATCCGGCGGGCGAGGAAGGCGCGGGTGTCGGCATGGCCCTCACTCTCGTCATCGACGAAGACCAGCAGGGTGGAGGCGTAGACGGCGATCAGCGTGGTGCGCTTGCTATAATGGTTGAAGTCGGTGGCGGTGTCACCGGCGGCGCGCCACAGGACATCCGCCGCGCGCCAGCCCAGTTTCGCCGCGCGCGCCGCATTGGTCGGCAGCGCCAGGATGGCGAGCGCCCGGCGCAAAGCTTCCCGGTCGGGCGCCAGCAGCGTGAGCCGGGCTTCGATCAGCGCGGTGATCTTTTTGCGGATCGACATGGTCGCAAGCTGTTCCGGCGGCACGGCTTCAAGCATCCGGGCGTCGATGCTGGCGAACCAGGCGTCGATCATGCCGATTGCGCCGTCGTCGAAGGCGAGCTGCGCGATGTCGGCGTCGATATCCTTTTCCCGCGCGGCCATCGCCACCGCTTCCGGTCGCCAGCCGTCGAAGGCGGCATGGCGCGGCAGCACGGGGGCCAGAAGGGCGCGGATTTCGTCGAGGGTCAGATCCTGGGTCTCGCTCATGGCGGGCAATCTAGGCGCGCGAAGGCAGTCGCACAAGCACCAGCGCCGCGGCCACCGCCGCCGTGCCCAGCATATCGGCCGGACCCAGCCAGTCGCCGAACAGCAGCCAGCCGAAGACAGCCGACACGGCGGGTTGCAGCAGCAGGCTCAACCCCAGCACCAGCGGGGAAAACCAGCCGATGGCATAGGTGAGCAGCCCCTGGCCGATCAACTGGCTCGACAAGGCGAGGAGGATCAGCGGCGTCCAGTTGCCCGGCATCACCTGTTCGCCCAGCGCCAGCGCGCACAGCAGCAGCACCGGCGTGCTTGCTACGCTCGCCACCGCCAATACCGACCAGGCGTTCAGGCGCGTCCGCGCGCGCTGCACGATCAGCAGATAGGCGGCGTAGAGCACGCCCGCGAGCAGGCAGAACAGGTCGCCGTGCAGGTTGCGGACCGACAGTTCGTAGCTGCCGCCCATCATCACCAGCGCGCCTGCGCTCGCCAGCGCCAGCGCGGCAGCCTGCATCCGTGTCGGCCGCTGGCGCAGCACCAGCAGCGCCCAGGCCGGCAGGAACAGCCCGCTCATATTGCCGAACACCGTGGCGTTGGCGACCTTGGTATAGAGGATGCCGATATGCCAGGCGGCCAGGTCCAGCGCGAAGACCACGCCCGACAGCAGCAGCGCGGTCCATTCCCGCCCGGTCGGGGGCGTGCGGCGGAGGCCCGGCAACGCCAGCAGGATCAGAAAGGGCAGGGCGAGGATCAGCCGCCAGAAGGCCGCCGCCACCGGGCCGACATCGGACAGGCGCACCAACACCGGCCCCAGCGGCAGGATCAGGTTCGCCAGGACCAGCGCCGGAAAGGCGAGGCGCGGCACATCCATTTGCGCGGTGGGGGTTGAAGTCGACATCGCGGCTCCCTAGCTGCCTTTGCGCATCAAGTCCCGTTGCAATTTGCAACTATGATGAGGGAGTTCTGAATGACGACTTTGTTCGATCCGATCCAGCTTGGCACGGTGTCCGCGGCCAATCGCGTGCTGATGGCGCCACTGACGCGCGGCCGGGCGACCCGCGCCCATGTGCCCACCCCGATCATGGCCGACTATTATGCGCAGCGTGCGTCGGCCGGCCTCATCATCAGCGAAGCGACTGGCATTTCGCAGCAGGGGCTGGGTTGGCCCTATGCGCCGGGCATCTGGTCCGACGAGCAGGTCGAGGCGTGGAAGCCCGTGACGCAGGCGGTGCATGATGCAGGTGGCAAAATCGTGGTGCAGCTCTGGCATATGGGCCGCGCCGTCCACAGCAGCGTGACCGGCGAGCAGCCGGTATCGGCCAGCGCCACCGCCACGCCGGGCGACGCCCACACCTATGAGGGCAACAAGCCCTATGAGACGGCCCGTCCGCTCAGCATCGAGGAAATTCCAGGCATCATCGCCGACTATGTCCGCGCCGCGCATAATGCGATCGCCGCTGGCTTTGACGGGGTGCAGATCCATGCCGCCAACGGCTATCTGATCGACGAATTCCTGCGCGACAACAGCAATTTCCGCACCGATATCTATGGCGGCAGCGTGGAAAATCGCGTCCGCCTGCTGCGCGAAGTGACGCAGGCGGTGGCCGATGCGATCGGCGCCGACCGGGTTTCCGTGCGCCTGTCCCCCAATGGCGATACGCAGGGCGTCGATGACAGCAATCCTGGCCCGCTGTTCGCGGCGGCGGCCGATGTGTTGGACGCGATCGGCATCGCCTTCCTCGAATTGCGCGAGTTGAAGCCGGACAGCAGCTTCGGCGCGACCGACGTGCCGCGCCAGTCGCCGCTGATCCGCCAGCATTTCAAGGGGCCGCTGGTATTGAACAGCGATTATGATGCGGAGCGCGCGCAGGCTGACCTGGCCAGCGGGCTGGCCGACGCGATCAGCTTTGGCCGTCCGCTGCTCGCCAATCCCGACCTGGTGGATCGCCTGCGTGATGGCGCGCCGCTCAATCAGGGGTCGATGGCGACTTTCTACAGCCAGGGTGCGGAGGGCTATATCGACTATCCGACGCTGGCCGAGGAAAAGGCGGCGGCCTGAGACGGCCATATTTTATCCTCCCCTGGCAGGGGAGGATGCTGGAAACACCCATCCGTAGCTGACACAAAAAAGGCGGCTCCACCGGGGCCGCCTTTTTTTAATCATCAATCGGCGCCGCGATCAGGCGCCGAACTTCTCGCGCAGCGCCAGCATGGCGATAGCCGCCTTGGCCGCTTCGCCGCCCTTGTCCTTCTGGTCCGGACGGGCGCGCACCAGCGCCTGTTCCTCATTCTCGACGGTCAATATGCCGTTGCCGATGGGGATGCCGTCCATGCTGAGCGCCATCAGGCCGCGCGCGCTTTCGTTCGACACCACTTCGAAATGATAGGTTTCGCCGCGGATCACCACGCCGATCGCGACGAAGCCGTCATAGCGGCCGGTTTCCGCCGCCTGCGCGACCGCACCGGGGATTTCCAGCGCGCCCGGCACCGTCACTACCTCATATTTGTGGCCGGCATCGTCCAGCGCCGCCTTCGCGCCGTCGATCAGCAGGTCGTTGAGATGGTCGTAGAAGCGTGCTTCGACGATCAGGAATTTGGCCATGATAAGAGGTTCCTTACAGCTCGATCGGGCGTTGCCCAACCACGGACAGGTCATAGCCGTCAAGCGCGATCAGGCTGTGCTGGCTGTTGCTGAGCAGGATCATGTCATGCACGCCCAGTTCGGCGAGCAGTTGCGCGCCCACGCCATAGTTGCGCAGTTCGTCCATCCCGGCCGGCACCTGGCCGCTATGCGCCTGGACGCAGCGGCTGACGAAATCCCCGTCCTCATTGCCGGTCAGGATCACGATCAATCCCGAACCTTCGCGGCCGATAATCTCCATCGACTTTGCCAGCAGCCCGGCGCGCGATCCTTCCGCGCCATAGACATCGTCGAGCAGCGAGAGTTGATGCATACGCACCATGGTCGGCTGGTCGGGAGCGACATGGCCCTTTTGCAGCACGAGCTGCTCGCTCTGGGTCGCCTTGTTGTAGAAGCTGATCGCTTTCCAGTCGCCGCCCCATTGGCTCTGGAACGTCGTTTCGGACCGGCGCTCGACCATATGGTCATGGCGGCGGCGATAGGCGATCAGGTCGCGGATCGTGCCGATCTTCAGCTTGTGCTTCTGCGCAAAGATGATGAGGTCGTCGAGGCGCGCCATCGTGCCGTCATCCTTCATTACCTCGCAGATGACGCCCGACGGGTTGAGGCCGGCCAGCCGTGCGACGTCGACCGCCGCTTCGGTATGGCCGGTGCGCACCAGCACGCCGCCATCCTTCGCGATCAGGGGGAAGACATGGCCCGGCGTCACGATGTCGGCCCTGCCCTTCGCCCCGTCGATCGCCACCGACACGGTGCGTGCGCGGTCGGCGGCGCTGATGCCGGTGGTGACGCCCTCGCGCGCTTCGATCGATACGGTGAAGGCGGTTTCGTGGCGGGTGCCGTTGTTGCGGCTCATCAGGTCCAGGCCCAACTGGTCGACCCGGTCCTTGCTCAGCGCCAGGCAGATCAGGCCGCGGCCATGGGTCGCCATGAAATTGATCGCGTCGGGGGTCGCCATCTGCGCCGGGATGACCAGATCGCCCTCATTCTCGCGATCCTCGTCATCGACCAGGATGAACATGCGGCCGTTGCGGGCTTCGTTGATGATCTCTTCGGGCGAGGCGAGCGCGGTGCCGCCCTCGCGCTTCAACAGATAGGTTTCCAGCTTGCCCAGCGTTTCGGCGGTGGGGTTCCAGTCCGCTTCGCCCAGCTTGCGCAGGCTGTTGGCGTGCAAACCGGCGGCCCGCGCCAGGCCGGATCGGGACATGCCGCCGTCGGTGACGAGGCTGCGAACGGTATCGAGAAGCGCGGACGACATGATATACTCCTTCCCTGACGGGGACGGAGCGGGATATCACACTGGAATGTGATTATTTCAAGAGGAAATCACATTCAGCGGTTGCGAAGGCTCTGCATCCGGTCGAGATAGCGGGCGAGCACGTCGATCTCCAGATTGACGGGGTGCCCCACCGCCAGCCCGCCCAGCGTCGTCACCTCCGCCGTATGGGGGATGAGGTTGACGCCGAACTGGATGCCGCCACCCGCCACATCCACGACTTCGTTCACGGTCAGCGAGACGCCTTCCATCGTGATCGAACCCTTGGTCGCGACATGCGGCGCGATGGCGGGACCGGCGGCGATCGTCACCCGCGTCGAATCGCCCTCCCGGTTCAGCGCGACGATCTCGCCGATCTCGTCGACATGGCCGGTGACGATATGGCCGCCCAGTTCGTCGCCGACCTTGAGCGCGCGTTCCAGGTTCAGTCTGCGGCCCTGCGTCCAATGGCCCTGCGCCGTCCGGCCGACCGTTTCCGCCGAAAGATCGACCGCGAACCAGTCGTCACCCTTGTCCACCACCGTCAGGCACACGCCCGAACAAGCGATCGACGCGCCGATCGCGACGCCCTCCATCGCATAGGCGCAGCCGATGACGAGGCGCAGGTCGCCCCGCTGCTCGTGCGAGCGGATGATGCCGATGTCGGTGATGATGCCGGTGAACATGCAATGGAAATCCTGACAAACATCCGTTCGTTTCGAGCGAAGGCGCGGCACGCTTTCCAAAATGCTCAGCCCGAACGGCTGTGATATTTGCCCGTGATCTAGGCGTTCCGAACCCGCTCGTAAACCTCCAGCCGGTCGATACCCAGGCGGCGATCGTCGGTCATCCGCCAGCGGCCATGCGCCTGCGCCAATTCATCCAGCCCGATATCGCCTATGCCGGCCAGTCCCGCGCCGATGATGATCGGCGCGCGATACAGCAGCAGCCGGTCGACCAGGTCGGCGCGCAGGAAAGCGGCGGCGGTTTCCGCGCCGCCTTCGACCAGCAGATGGTCGACCCGCTCCAGCGTGGCGATCTCCTCAGGCGTACCGATCCGCGCCCAGCCCCTGGGTGCGTCGCTGCGGGTCAGCAGCAGCCGGCGCGGCGAACGGTCCTCCAGCCCCGGCAGCCGCACGTCGAGGCGTGGCGCATCGGCGCGCAACGTGCCGCCGCCCACCAATATGGCGTCATGCCGCGCCCGCTCCATATGCGCATGGGCGCGCGCATCCGGCCCGGTGACCCAGCGGCTCGACCCGTCCCGCAAGGCGATGCGCCCGTCGAGCGAGAGGCCCAGCTTCAAGGTGACATGCGGCCGCCCCAGCGTCTGGCGCAGGACGAAGCCGGCCATCGCCTGTGCCGCTTCCTGCGCCATCAGCCCCATCTCGACGGGGATGCCCCGGTCGCGCAGCCAGGCCGCGCCCTGGCCATCGGTGCGCGGATCGGGATCGCGCAGCGCGATCACCACGCGGCCGATACCCGCGCGCGCCATCAGATCGGCGCAGCGCGGCCCGCGCGGGCTGAGGTGGAAGCAGGGTTCGAGCGTGACATAGGCGGTTGCGCCGCGCGCCCGGTCCATCGCCTGGTCCAGCGCCTGCGCCTCGGCATGGGGGCGGCCGCCCTTCTGGGTCCAGCCACGCCCGACGACATGGCCGTCGCGCACGATCAGGCAGCCGACATTGGGGTTGGGGGTGGAAAGGCCACGCCCCCGTCCCGACAGGACGATGGCGGCCGTCATATAGCGCCTGTCGTCGGCGAGCGAAGCCATGTTGCTCAGGGCTGGGCGGCTCCGGCCGGTTGTGCGTCCGGATTTTTGCCGGTTTGGGGCGCGGTCTTTTCCGTCGCCTCCGCCTTGGCCAGCCGCTTGTCGAGCAGCGCGTCGATCTGCTTCACCGCTTCCTTGCGCCTGGCGGTGTTGCGGGCTTCCTCTTCGCGCCATTCGATGCCGAAGGCGTCGGCCCAGCCCTGCATCTTATGCTGCTGCGTCTGCAGCGCCGCTTCACGCTTGGCGAAGTCGATCTTCTGCTGCAGGATCACCGCCGCGTCGGACCGGTTCGCGTCCCAGCTTTCGACATAGATGATCTTGTTGCGCGTCGGCATCGTGTTGGTGTTGGCGTCGATGATGAAGGTCCAGACGATCACCCAGGTCAGGGCGATCGACAGGCCCAGCAGCGGCCATTTATGCTGCCGCTGCTGTCGGAAATAGCCCCAGAAGTCGCCAAGCGCGCTCTTGGGGGAAACGGGACGGGGAAAGATCGCCATGCGCCCCTTATAGGACAGCATGATCGCGGATGCAAAATGCTCCATGACATCCTCTTTACAATCTATCGTTCCCATCCCCTCCCGCGAATGGGAAGGGATGGGAGACGTGCGACGCCGAAGGTGGCGTTAGTCGCAGCAGGTAGGATTTTTCCTCACCGATCCGCCAGCGTGAAGCGAACGGTCAGCACCTTGCTGCTGGTCACTGCGATTCCGTCGCGAGTCGCCGGGCGGAAGCGCCATTTGCGCAGCGCATGGCGCTGGGTCGCCGCCCAGAAACTCTCGTCGGTGGCCGACAGTTTCTCTATATCCGTGACGCGGCCGTCCGGACTGATGGTGACGCGCACCGTGACTGCGCCTTCCATGCCCTGGCGGATCATCGCGCCGGGATAGTCCGGCTGGAACGTTCCCATCGCGCGCGGATCGATCGCGGCGTCGGTCAGCACTGGCGCGCGGGGCGGGTCGATGGGCGGCACGATGATGGAGGGGCCGGGGCCGACCGCCGTTCCGCTCTCCTTCGTGGCGGTGACGGGCGGATCGCCCTTCGGCAGAATGACGACCGGATCGGTGACAGTCGGCTGCTGACGCGGCTGGGTCTGGACCTTGGGGTCGGCCTGCTTCTCCACGATGGGATCGGGCGGGGGCGGAATGGGGATGTTGCGCGTATCCAGCGGCTTGGGCGTGAAGACAGTCTCGATCACTTCCTTGGGGATCAGGAGGAAGGCGCCGACGATCAGCGCATGGACCGCGATCGTCCCACCCAGCCCCAGTGGAGAGCGCCGTCCGGCGCCGTAGCGGGATACCGCCTGTCCCTGTGCCATTCCTGCTGTCACGAGTCGCATCGTCCGGCTCCTTTATGGTCGCATCCTCTCGCTGGATCGCCCCCCGGTCTTGCGCCGGAGCGGCATCCGCGATGCAATGATACAACATTATTTTATGATATGTTGCAACATTCATTTTGACCGGCCGCAACATTCGGGCTGCATCGGGACATATGAGGGCAAAGCGGGGATGCGACACCGTCGCAAACAGGACCATGCTTTCAGGAGATTCCATGCGTTTGCGATACTGTCTTCTCCCCGCCCTGGCCGCGGTTTCGGCGCCGCTCGCAGCGCAGCCGCCGGGCGGTCCGGCCGGTCCCTGGGCTGCGGATGCGGACCATGACGGCCGGATCACGCGCGAGGAGATGACCGCTTATATGGAGCGCCGCTTTGCATTGATGGACCAGGATGGCGACGGGCTGGTGCCGGTGCAGGCGATGCAGCGCATGTTGGGCCATGAGCGCGCGCAAGCCTCCGCCGACGGTGCGGCGCATGAGCGGCGTGGCCCCGATCGAGGACGCGGTGGTCGGGGCGGCGCGGATGGCCCCGCGCCGGGTGGGCGACCATCGGGCGGGCGTCCACCTGCTGGCGATCATGCCGATGCGGGCGGCCCGCCGCCTCCCGGCCGTGGGATGCCCTATCCCGAGGACAGCAATGACGACGGCCAGATCGATCGTGCGGAATTTCTCGCCCCCGCGCTCGCCATGTTCGACGATCAGGATCGCAACGGCGACGGCGTGCTGACCGCCGACGAACTGCCTCCACCCCCGCCCCCGGGTGGGGAAGGGCCGCGGCCCGAGGATTAAGCGTTTTCGACTGGGACCGGCCGCCTTCTCTCTCCTCTGTGCAGCCGGTTCCGCCGGAGCGCGTCGATTGGCCCGACGCGCTCCGGCCTTCCGTTACAGGAAAGTGTCGATGGCGTGGATGGCGAGGCCCACCAGGCCGCCCACCAGAGTGCCGTTGATGCGGATATATTGCAGGTCGCGCCCGACGGCATTTTCCAGGCGATTGGTGACGGTGCCGGCATCCCAGCCGCGCACCGTGTCGCTCACCAGCCGGACGATCGCATCGCCATAGCTTGCGGTTGCGCCCACCGCCGCCCGGCGCACGAAGCGGTTGATGACCAGGCGCAGCCCCGCCTCCTGCTGCAATGTACCGCCCAGTTGCCGCAGCGCCTCGCCCAGCCGTCCTGCCATCGCCTTGCCCGGATCGCGCACTGCGCGCAGCAGTCCGGCGCGGGCCTGCTCCCACAGGCCATCGATCCAGCGCTGCATCGCCGGATTGTCGACGATTTCGTCGCGGATTTTCGCTACCTTGGCCTGCGTCTCCAGATCGAACTGCAGGTCGAAGGCCAGCTTCGCCATGCCTTCCTCGGCCTTGAGGCGCAGGGGGTGGCCGGGGTCTTCCGCCATGTCGGACAGCAACTTGCGCAGGCCATTGAGGATCGCATTGGCCAGATTTTCGTCCAGACCGGTCCAGCGCAGCACCTTGCCCGCGCGCTCCTGCACCATCTGGCGGATCAGATGTTCATTCGCCTCCAATGTGCGGTCGGCCCAATGGACGATGCCGTCCATCACCGGAGCGTGGCGGCCGTCGCGCATCGCCGCCTCGATCGCCTGGCCGATCAGCGGGCCGATGTTGATCGCGCGCAGCCGCTGGCCGATCGCGCCCTTGACCATGCCGCCCAGTCGTTCCCGGTCCAGCGCCTCCAATATGTCGGCGATCAGGCGCGATGCACCTTCGCGCAGACGCCCATCGCCACCTGACGGGCTGGCGAGAAAGCGCCCGGCCGCGCCCGCCACATCCATATGCCGCATCCGCCGCGCCACGACGGCGGGGATCAGGAAATTGTCGCGCAGGAACAGCGCCAGCGTGTCACCGATCCGGTCCTTGTTGCGCGGAATGATCGCGGTATGGGGGATGGGCAGGCCCAGTGGGTGGCGAAACAGCGCCGTCACCGCGAACCAGTCGGCCAGACCACCCACCATGGCCGCCTCGGCAAAGGCCTGGACGAAGCCGATGGCGGGATGGAGATGGACGGTGGCCCGCGCGGCGATGAACAGGGCGGCCATCGCCACCAGCATCCCCGTCGCCACCAGCCGCATCCGCCGCGCGGGGTGCGGGGCGAAGGCATCCTTGGGCCGGGGCAGGCGAAGCAGCGTCATGGCCGTTCAACGGTTACGCTGCCGTTTCGTTCAGGCAAGCACATCTTTTTGCCGGAGCGCCGGTATCGATGGCGCCCCGGTCCCCATGTCATTTCGGCCTCATTCTGCGGGATGCGTCTGGCCCGGCACCGCCATGCCATTGTCGCCTGGCTTGTAGGTCAGCAGACCCCGGCCCAGGCGCGGGCCTACCCAGCTTTCGATCGCGACCGCCAGGCTGAAGGTCGCCGGCACAATCACCAGCGTCAACAGGGTGGACAGCAGCAGGCCGCCGATCACGGTGATGCCCATCGGCGCGCGCCACGCGCCGTCGCCCGACAGGGCCAGCGCGGTTGGCACCATGCCCGCGACCATCGCAACGGTGGTCATGACGATCGGCTGGGCGCGCTTGTGGCCGGCGTCGACGATCGCCTCCTTCTTGGGCACGCCCTTCTCCATTTCCTCCAGCGCGAAGTCGATCACCAGGATCGAGTTCTTGGCGACGATGCCCAGCAGCATCAGCAGGCCGATCAGCACCGGCATGGAAATGGGGTTGCCGGTCAGGTGCAGCGCCAGCGCGCCGCCCAGCGGCGCCAGCAGCAGCGAGCCCAGGTTCACGAAGGGCGGCATGATCCGCTTGTACAGCAGGACCAGCACCGCCAGCACCAGCATGATGCCCGAAAAGACGGCGATGACGAAATTCTGGAGCATCTCCGCCTGCCATTTGGCGTCACCGGCGTTGATCTTCTGCACGCCCTGGATGCGGCCTTCGTTGATCGCCTTCATCAGCGGCAGCGCATCGATCTTGGCATTGGCCTGGCTGGTGACGATGCCCGGCGCCAGGTCCGCGCCCACAACGATACGGCGGATCTGATTATACCGGCGGATCTGCGTCGGTCCCGCGCCGAAGCTGATGTCGGCCACCACCTTGAGCGGCACCGATCCGCCCGTCACCGTGGGAACCGGCATATTCTCGATCGTCGCGATATCCTTGCGGCTATTCTCCGCTATCGACACGCGGATCGGGATCTGGCGGTCTGACAGCGAGAATTTGGCGCTGTTCTGGTCGATGTCGCCGATCGTGGCGATGCGGATCGACTGGCTGAGCGCGGCGGTGGTCACGCCCAGGCTGGCGGCCAGGTCCAGGCGCGGCTTTATGATGATTTCGGGCCGCTGCATGTCGCCCTGCACGCGGGGCGCGCGCAGTTCGGGAATATGGGCCATTTCCGCGACCAGTTGATTGGCGGTCTTTTCCAGCAGTTCCGGATCGTCCGACCCGAACATCATGATGATGTCGCGGCCAAAGCCGCCGCCCGACTGCGACTGGAAATTGACGCGCGCGTCGGCGATGGTCTGGAACTGGGGCGCGACCTTGCGCTCCCAGTCGACCGAGCTGATCGGCCGGTTCTTCTTGAGCGTCAGGAAGATGTCGGCGTTGGTCGGCTCGATATCGGCGAAGGCCGCATCGACCACGTCGGTGTCGGCGGTCAGCATGGCTGTGACCTTGCGGGTGACTGCCGTCGTCTGTGCCAGCGTGCTACCCGGCACCGTCTCGATCTTCACCTGGCTGAAATCGGTATTGGTCGTCGGCTGGAAGGTCATGGGCAGGGTGGAGAAGGCCCAGATGGTGGCGGCGAAGGCCAGGAAGCCGAAGCCCAGGGTCCAGACGCGATGGTCGATGAAGAAGCCGACGGTCTTGTTGCGCAGGCCGCCGCGCGCGCTACGCGCCTTGGCCTTGCGGTCGTCCAGCGACCAGTGCAGCACGTCCATATAGCGGTCCATCATCCAGCCTTCGCCGTGATTTTCCTCGCCATGGGCTTTCAGGAAATAGGCGGCGATCATCGGGGTGATGAGACGCGCCACGGCCAGGCTCATCAACACCGACACGACCACGGTCATGCCGAACTGGATGAAGAACTGCCCGGAAATGCCCGGCATCAGCGCGACCGGCAGGAACACCGCGACGATCGCCATGGTGGTGGCGAGCACGGCCAGGCCAATCTCGTCCGCCGCGTCGATCGACGCCTGATAGGCCGACTTGCCCATGCGCATGTGGCGCACGATATTCTCGATCTCCACGATCGCGTCGTCGACCAGCACGCCCGCCACCAGGCTCAGCGCCAGCAGCGAGATGCCGTTCAGCGTGAAGCCCATCATCTCCATGAACCAGAAGGATGGGATGGCCGACAGCGGGATGGCCAGCGCGGAGATCATGGTCGCGCGCCAGTCGCGCAGGAACAGGAAGACGATGACGACCGCCAGCACGGCGCCCTCGATCATTGCCGCCATGGCCGAATGATATTGTTCCTTGGTATATTCGACGCTGGTGTAAAGCTGCTTGAACTGGACTTTGGGATTTTCTTTCTGCAGCTTGTCCAGCACTTTCATCGCGTTGTCATAGACGGTGACGTCGGATGATCCCTTGGCCTTTTCCATGCTGAAACTGGTGACTTGCCGCCCGTTCATCAGCGCGAGGCTGCGCTGTTCGGCGAACATGTCGCGCACGTCGGCGATGTCGGTGAGCTTGACGGTACGTCCGCCGGAAATGGCGATCTGGGTCGCGCCCAGTTCGCGGGCGTCGCGGGCGTTGCCCAGCACGCGGATCGACTGTTCGGCGCCGGCGATTTCGGTGCGGCCGCCCGCGGCGTTCAGGTTCACCTGCTGCAATTGCGCATTCACCTGCGCGGCGGTGATGCCCTGCGCCTGGAGCTTGGCGGGGTCCAGGATGACACGGATTTCGCGGCTGACGCCGCCGCCGCGGTTGACCGCCGCCATGCCGCTGACCGACAGCAGCCGCTTGGCCACGGTGTTGTCGACATACCAGGACAGTTCCTCCAACGTCATGTCGGTGGCTTCCGCGCTGAAATAGGCGATCGGCCCGCCATCGATGTCGATACGCTGGACCTGCGGTTCCAAAATGCCCTCAGGCAGGTTGCTGCGGATCTGATCGACGGCGTTCTTGACGTCGGCGACCGCGCGGTCGACCGGTGTGCCGATCTGGAACTGTACATTGGTCAGCGACCGGCCTTCGGATGCGAAGGAGGTGATTTCGTCGACGCCGCTGATGCCGCGCACGGCGGCCTCGATCCGTTGAGTGACCTGGGTTTCCAGTTCGGTCGGCGCGGCGCCCGGCTGGCTGACGATGACGCTGACGGCGGGGAAGCTGATGTCCGGATTATTGTTGACGTCCATCCGCATGAAGCTGACGATGCCCGCCAACACCAGCGCGGCGAACAACACCAGCGGCGTGACCGGATTGCGGATCGCCCATGCGGAAATATTGCGAAAATTCATGACGGGCTTCCTTCGCCGGACGCGCCTCGCGTCCCCCTCATCCTCTGCGGCGCGCGATCGCTCGCGCGCGAAATCATGGCGTGGCGCCTGACGACGGCGCCACGCATCAGCCGGCCTTCATCAGCTCGGGCTTGACCTTCTGCCCCGGCGCCAGGAAGGCGCCGGCCGACGTCACGATCTTTTCCGTACCGGTGATGCCGCCCGTCACCGCCACGCCTGCGTCGGACACCTGGCCGACGGTCACGTCGCGCCGTTCGACCTGGTTCTTGGCGTTGACGATATAGACATAGCTGCCCTTGGCGTCGTTCTGCACCGCCGATTCCGGCAGCAACGGCGCGCTGCCCGATCCGCTGGTGATCATGGCCGACGCAAAGCCGCCGGGCCGGATCGCCGGATTATAGGGAACAGCGATGCGGGCGATGCCCTGGCGGGTCTGCGGATCGACCACGGGCGACACCTGCCAGACCCGACCGGCGAACTGCGCCTTGCTCCCGATCGGCGTTATCGTGGCGCCATTATTGGCGCGCAGCGTCGCCAGGTCGGCTTCGGCCACCTGCGCCTGCATCTCCATCTCACCATCCTTGGCCATGCGGAACAGCACGCCGCCGCCGCCGGCCTGGACGATCTGGCCCGGTTCGACCGTGCGGGTCAGCACCAGCCCTGCGGCAGGCGCGCGGATATCGAGCCGACCGGTGCGGGCCTGCTGTTCGGCGAGCTGGGCCGCGGCTACCCGCACCTGCGCTTCGGCCTGATCGCGCGTGGCCGTGCGCTGGTCGATGTCGGCGGCGCTGATGAAACCGCGACCGACCAGCGCCTTGGCGCGGTCGAGTTGCGCCTGGGCCAGCTTGGCGTTGGCGCGCTGCACTTCGAGTTGCGCGGCGAGCGAGCGGATTTGCTCGGTCTGGACCGACCGTTCGACCGTCGCCAGCACCTGACCGGCACGCACCCAGTCGCCCGGTTGCACCAGCACGCGCGTCACCATGCCGCCTTCGCCGATTACGCCGACCGGCATATCGACCCGCGCGGCGAGTGATCCGGTGGCGCTGACCGTGCGCGCGACCGTCGACTGGCCAGGGCTGACCACGGTTACGACCGGCACCTGGGCTGTTGCGCTCGGCGCGGCGGCAGGACCGCCGCGCATGGAAATCCATGCCGCGACCGCGACCAGTATGACGGCGATGCCGCCGCCGATCAGCAGTCGTTTCCTGCCCCGGCGCGATTCGTCATCGCCGATGACGACCGCCGGGTCGCCCACCAATTGGGTTTCGTAATTCATGCCGATTCCATCTCTCCGGCGCTTCGCCCTGTTGAGCACTGTGTTATATGAATATAGCACCACTCTCAAGCCCCAATATCACGCGCCAAGGGAGAAGGGCAAAGCGATATTATAGGGGGCTGTAGGGGAAAGGCGATGGCTGTTCGCCAGCTTCGTTCCGGCGACGCATGAGATTGCCTGAATCGCTTGGCGGTCAGGCATTGGGCAGGATGGAAAGGCGCGCACCCTGGCGGGCTTCGATGCGCCGAAGCGGCGGGCCGTTGCAGGTTCAATATCCGGCGCGTGGATGACCTGCGCCGGGCAAGAAAAAGGCCGCGCTTTTCGGGCGCGGCCTTTTCAATGGCAGTCGGTGCGGCCTAGCGGATGGATCCGCGCCGTACCAGGTTGACGATCGCCAGCAGGACGATGGCGCCGACCAGCGATACCAGGAAGCTGTATAGCGTCAGGCCGCTACCGATCGAGCCGCCACTGAAGATCAGGCCACCGATGAAAGCGCCGACGATGCCGACCACGATGTTGAGCAGGATGCCCTGCTGCGCGTCCGTGCGCATAATCATGCTGGCGAGCCAGCCGATGATGCCGCCGACGATAAGCCACAAGATGATGCCCATGCTACTCTCCTTGACCACACCCCCTTCGGGTTGGATGTCGTATCAACGGAGGAAGAGGCATAGCGTTCCATGAGACGAAAAATGCTTTCGGTATGGAAACCATTGCGGCTTTATGTTGTCGCCGGCGGGCGGGCAGGATTCCGCCTTGGACAGGGCATAGACAAAGGGAGCCGCCCATCGCGATGGGTGGCTCCCTTTGTCTTCCAACACCCTTTGGGCGACGTCAGTATTTCTGCTGCCGTTCGTAGAGGGACTTATAATATTGGATGCGAGTGACGCGAAGCCCGTGCATCCCGGACCGATCGACGGCGCGTTGCCAGCCGGCAAATTCCTCCAGCGTCAGATTATAGCGCGCGCAGGCTTCGTCGACGGTCAGCAGGCCGCCATTGACCGCCGCGACCACTTCCGCCTTGCGCCGCACGACCCAACGGGTCGTGTCGGTGGGGGGCAGGCTCTCCAGGGTCAGGGGTTCCCCAAGCGGGCCTACGACCTGGGCGGGCCTGATTTTCTGGTTCTCGATCATTCTTACCCTCAATTTCCGGCTCTGGCGTTGCCGAATTCAGCAATGAAGCCCTATCTTCCTCAGCCCTGAACAAGGGCTAAAGCGCCACGGTAAACACTGGCTTCATCTTCCATGCCCCTCTGCTAGGCGGCTCGCGATCAACGGGTTGAAGCTGCCCGCAAGCCGAACGGCATCGATCGTGCCGCCGGAACGTGGCGCGAAAATATCGGCCAGTTCCTGTATCCAGTCGTTTCCCAAATCCTGCCCCCGCAGGATTCCCGCGACGGCCAGCGCAGTCGGACTGGCCGCCTGCACAGCCGCTGTCGCGGCCCTCAGGAACGGCCAGACCGGCACACGCGGCCAGCCTGGGACTCTGGCATTGGCGGGGTTCAGCCCGCCGGTCCGGAGGAAACTCATATCCATGAAAGGGAATTTAGGGCCGAATGAATAACCGACGGTAAATCCGCTGCACGTTTCGTCGCGTCATTGGGTCCATCCGGTCGCTAAATCGCAACATGGCGCGCATAATTTGTTAACTTTTGCGATTGGGCGACCCTTGCACTATATGCGCGCCCATGCAGCCCCAGTTTCAGCTTACCGAGCCGCTCGACCAGCGGCGCATCGTCGTCGCCATGTCCGGCGGCGTGGACAGCAGCGTCGTCGCCGCGCTCGCCGCGAAGACCGGCGCTGAAGTGATCGGCGTCACCCTCCAGCTTTACGATCATGGCGCAGCGGTGGGCCGCACCGGCAGTTGCTGTGCGGGGCAGGATATACGCGATGCGCGCGCGGTCGCCGACCGCATCGGCATCGCCCATTATGTCTTTGATTATGAAAGCGCGTTCCGCGATTCCGTGATCGCCGACTTCGCCGACGAATATATGGCCGGGCGTACGCCCATCCCCTGCGTGAAGTGCAATATGGGGGTGAAGTTCACCGACCTGTTCCAGATCGCGCGCGATCTGGGCGCCGACTGTCTGGCCACCGGCCATTATGTCCAGCGGGTCGAAGGCGCGGCGGGCGCCGAACTGCATCGCGCCGCCGATCCCGCGCGCGACCAGAGCTATTTCCTCTTCGCCACGACTCAGGCGCAGCTCGACTATCTGCGCTTCCCCCTGGGCGGCCTGCTCAAGCCGCAGGTGCGCGAGATTGCGGCCGAACTGGGCCTGTCGGTGGCGCTCAAGCCCGACAGCCAGGACATCTGCTTCGTCCCCGACGGCGACTATGCGAAGATCGTGCGCAAGCTGCGCCCCGACGCGGATGAAGGTGGCGACATCGTCCATATCGATGGCCGGGTGCTCGGCCGCCACAAGGGGATGATCCATTTCACCGTCGGCCAGCGCAAGGGACTGGAAATCGGCGGCCAGCCCGACCCGCTCTATGTCGTGCGGCTGGATGCGGAGAGCCGCCGCGTGATCGTCGGCCCGAAGGCGGCGCTCGCCGTGTCGGGCGCGCGCTTGAGCGACATCAACTGGCTGGGCGGCGACTTTGCGGGGCCTTTGACGGCGAAGGTGCGTTCGATGGCGAAGCCCGTGCCCGCAAGATTGGACGGCGATCGCCTGATTTTCGACGCCCCCGAATATGGCGTCGCGCCGGGGCAGGCGGCGGTGCTTTACGCGGGCGACCGCGTGCTGGGCGGCGGCTGGATCGCGCAGACTGAGGCTGCGATGGCAGAGGCGGCCTAATGTCGCCGGATTGGGATGACCGAGAGGCGGCTCTGAAACCGGGAGCGCTCTATCTGGTGACCCGGGAGGTTGCCACGCCGGCTGATCAAATTCCTTTCCGGGCGGGCCAAATCCTGAGGCTTCGGAAGGTTCACTACAGTCGATATGATAGTTGCCATATTTATCAGTTCGAAGCCGAATTTGGGGCCAAATCATATTGGCTGCACGACGATGAACCATTGGAATCTCTGAAAGAAGTGTTTGTGATCCAAACGGCTGGCTGACCCTGATACTTAAACCCCTTCTCTGAAGGGGAGGAGATAAGACGACCCCCAAACCTTGCCCTTTCGCGCCCCCGCGCGTAAGGCCCGCGCGTCATGACTCGCCCGCTTATCTTCGCCATCCCCAAGGGCCGCATCCTCGATGAGGCGCTGCCCCTGCTCGCCAAAGCCGGTATCGAGCCGGAGGCGGCTTTTCACGACAAGAAAAGCCGGGCATTGCGCTTCGCCACCAACCGGCCCGACGTGTCGATCATCCGCGTGCGCGCCTTCGACGTCGCGACCTTCGTCGCCCATGGCGCGGCGCAGATCGGCATCGTCGGCTCCGACGTGGTGGAGGAGTTCAGCTATTCCGAGCTGTACGCGCCGGTAGACCTCGACATCGGCCATTGCCGCCTGTCGGTCGCCGAGCCGGTCGACGCGGCCGATGAGGATGAAAGGGCGATGAGCCATGTCCGCGTCGCCACCAAATATCCGCACCTCACCCGCCGCTATTATGAAGCACGCGGGCTGCAGGCCGAATGCGTGAAATTGAACGGCGCAATGGAACTGGCTCCTTCGCTCGGCCTGTCGCGCCGCATCGTCGATCTCGTTTCCTCGGGCGCGACGCTCAAGGCCAATGGGCTGGTGGAAACGAACATCATCACGCAGGTGTCGGCGCGCCTGATCGTCAACCGCGCCGCCTACAAGATGCGCTCGGCCGAATTGTCGCCGCTGGTGGAAGCCTTCCGCACTGCCGTGGGGGTGAAGGATGCTGCTTAGCCTCCCCTTTCGTCATTCCCGCGAAGGCGGGAACCCATCTCCCAACCGTGCACCACGCGCAACGTTCCGGAGATGGATCCCCGCCTCCGCGGGGATGACGGTAAAAGAGAAAATGCGCGCATGACCTTCCACCTGTCCACCACCGACGCCGATTTCGCGTCCGCCTTCACCACTCTGGTCGATGCCCGGCGCGAGGCGGACGAGGATGTGTCGCGTGACGTGACCGCCATCCTCAAGCGCGTCCGCGCGGAGGGGGATGCCGCGCTCGCCGATTACACCCAGCGCTTCGACCGCCATGACCTCGACGTCAGCGGCTGGGCGGTAGAGCCGGCGCAGTGCCGCGCGGCGCTGGACGGCCTCTCGACGGAATTGCGCGACGCGCTCGAACTCGCTGCCGCGCGGATCACCACCTATCACGAGAAACAGAAGCCGCAGGACAGTGACGGCATTGATGGCGCAGGCGTCCGCCTCGGTGCGCGCTGGAGCGCGGTCGATGCCGCAGGCCTTTATGTGCCGGGCGGGCGGGCCGCCTATCCCAGCTCTCTGCTGATGAACGTCATCCCCGCCAAGGTCGCGGGTGTGCGGCGCATCGCCATGGTGACGCCCACGCCGGGCGGTGAGATCAACCCGCTTGTCCTGGCCGCCGCGCAGATCGCCGGGATCGAGGAAATCTGGCGTGTCGGCGGGGCGCAGGCCGTGGCCGCGCTCGCCTATGGCACGGACCGGATCAGGCCGGTCGATGTTATCACCGGCCCCGGCAACGCCTGGGTCGCCGAAGCCAAGCGCCAGCTTTACGGCGTGGTCGGCATCGACATGGTCGCTGGCCCGTCCGAGATCGTCGTCGTCGCTGACGGAAAGAATGATCCCGACTGGATCGCCGCCGATCTGCTCAGCCAATCGGAACATGATCCAACCAGCCAGTCGATCCTCTTCACCAACGATGCCGCCTTTGCGGCTGCGGTCGGGAAGGCGGTCGAGGGCCGCCTTGGCCAGCTTGCGACGGAAAAGGTCGCACGCGCGAGCTGGGACGCCAATGGCGCGATCATTCTGGTCCGCGACCTGGACGAAGCCATGCCTTTGGTCGATCGCCTCGCGCCGGAGCATCTGGAACTGGCGGTGGACGATCCCGATCATTATTTCACGCAGGTCCGTCATGCCGGCTCGGTCTTCCTCGGCCGCATGACGCCCGAAGCGGTGGGTGACTATGTCGCGGGGCCGAACCATGTCCTCCCCACCGGCCGCCGCGCGCGTTTCTCCTCCGGCTTGTCGGTACTCGACTTCATGAAGCGCACCAGCTTCCTCAGCCTCGATGCCAAAGCCATCGGCGCGATCGGCCCTGCCGCCGTCGCGCTGGCGGAAGCGGAGGGGCTGCCCGCGCACGCGGCGTCCGTGGCGTTGCGCCTCTCTTGACACAACAGCCGTTCGGTTCGAGCTTGTCGAGAACATTGCGCAGGGTTCTCGACAAGCTCGAACCGAACGGAGTAGGGGGCAACCCATGAACGACCGCTCCAAATCCCGCTCCGCCGCGCGGCTCGCCGCCGTCCAGGCGCTCTACCAGCTCGAAATGGAGGGCACGCCGATCGCCGCCCTCCTGCACGAATTCCACCAGCATCGTCTGGGCGCCACGATCGAGGATGTGACCTACGCCCAGGCGGAGGAGCCTTTCTTCGATGACATCGTGATCGGCGTGGACAAGCGGCGGGACGAGATTGACGCGATCATTTCCGCCCGCCTGTCGAGCGGCTGGAGCCTCGACCGTCTCGACAAGCCGATGCGCCAGATCTTGCGCGCGGGCGCCTATGAACTGCTCGCCCGCCAGGATGTCGGCACCGGCACCGTCATCAGCGAATATGTCGACGTCGCCCACGCCTTTTACGACAAACGCGAGGCGGGCTTCGTCAACGGCCTGCTCGACAGCGTGTCGAAGGATGTGCGGAAATAAAGCAATTTCGTCACCCTGAACTTGTTTCAGGGTCCATTGGCTCTACGCTCGCATGGCCATTAGCGCTTGTGCTCATGGATGCTGAATCAAGATCAGCATGACGGTTATCCCTATGTCCGCCGAATCCCGATTCCTCACCCTGCTTCGCCTGCTCGCCCATGATCCCGCCGCGCAGGGGCTGGTGGACGATGTCGCCATCCTGCCGGTCGGGAACAGCCGCCTCATCCTCACCAGCGACACGATGGTGGAGGGCGTCCACTATCTCGCTTCCGATCCGCCCGCCGACATCGGCTGGAAGCTGGCGGCGGTGAACCTGTCCGATCTCGCCGCCAAGGGCGCCAGGCCGGTCGGCTGTCTGCTCAACTATGCGCTGTCGGGCGACCATGCCTGGGACGAAGCCTTCATCGCCGGCCTGGGCGACGCGCTCGACCGCCATGCCATGCCGCTGCTGGGCGGTGACACGGTGAAGATGCCGGACGGCGCGCCGCGCAGCTACAGCCTGACCGCCATCGGCGAAGCGACGGGCGCCGTTCCCACCCGCACCGGCGCGCGACCGGGCGACCGGCTCTACGTCACCGGTCCGGTAGGCGACGCCGGCATTGGCCTGGACCTCGCCCGCGCCGATCCGGCCGCGATCGGTCCGCTGGTCGACGCCTATCGTCGCCCGCGCCCGCGCCTGGCCGAAGGAACGCTGCTCGCTCCCTTCGCCACGGCGATGATGGATGTGTCCGACGGCCTGCTGATCGACGCTTCGCGCATGGCGCAGGCAAGCGGCGTCGCCATCACCATCGACCATATCCCGCTCTCCCCGGCGCTGGAGAAGGTGCGCGGCGCCAGCACCGCCGTCCAGATCGCCGCCGCGCGGGCGGGCGACGACTATGAACTGCTCTTCACCCTGCCGCGCGCGGTGCCGCCGCCGATCCGCGCGATTCCGATAGGGGATGTCGCGGCGGGATCGGGCCTTACCCTGCTGATCGACGGCGCCACGGTCCCGCTGCCCGACCGGCTCGGCTGGGAACATGGCTAGGACCGATCGACATTCAGCCCTGACGGGCTGCAAATGGCGGCTTTCCGCGCTTCCGGTGCTCACGTACTTTTAGTACGCTCCGCTCCGGGTCACGAAAATCCACCATTTTCGCCACGCCATCATCTGAATGTCGATTGGCCCTAGGGGAACGAATGTGACATTTGCCCCGGCGCATGAGGCGAGGGAATGCAAATGCCGGAATCGGGCCATTAGGCTCTTCGCTTCCGGCTCGATCCACATCCTTCCCGGCCCATCTTGACGCGCGTCGTCCGGCCTGTAGCTTCTTCCTACCCTATTCTCAGCCGGTTGGAGCGCCTGGATGCGTGACCCCCTGTTGCTGATTGACGCGGTGCCCGATGCCGGATCATTGCTTTCCGGCCGCCCGTGTTTGCGCCCTTCGCCTGCCCGTCATTCCCTGCGGAGCGGCCGATGACAGCAACAACAGGGGGAGAGGATCAAGCATGGAGATAGTTTATATCGCTATAGGGTGCGGCCTGCTGGCCGTGCTCTATGGGCTGTTCACCAGTCGTCAGGTATTGGCCGCGTCGCCGGGCAATGAGACGATGCAGGCGATCGCCGGTGCGATCCAGGAAGGGGCGAAGGCCTATCTCGGCCGCCAATATACGACGATCGCCATCGTTGGCGTGGTCGTCGCGGTGCTGGTCTTCCTGTTCCTGGGTCTGACCTCCGCGGTCGGATTCCTGATCGGTGCGATCCTGTCGGGGGCGGCAGGGTTTATCGGCATGAACATTTCGGTGCGCGCCAATGTCCGTACCGCCGAAGCCGCGCGTGGCACATTGCAGAGCGGCCTCACCGTCGCCTTCCGCGCGGGCGCGATCACCGGCATGTTGGTGGCGGGCCTCGCCTTGCTCGCGATCAGCACCTTCTTCTGGTATCTGACCGGCCCTGCCGGCCATGCGCCCGACGATCGGCTGGTGATCGACTCTCTGGTGGCGCTGGCCTTCGGCGCGTCCCTGATCTCCATCTTCGCGCGGCTTGGCGGCGGTATCTTCACCAAGGCGGCCGATGTCGGCGCGGACCTGGTGGGGAAGGTCGAGGCCGGTATTCCGGAGGACGACCCACGCAACCCCGCCGTCATCGCCGACAATGTGGGTGACAATGTGGGCGACTGCGCCGGCATGGCCGCCGATCTGTTCGAAACCTATGTCGTCACCGTCGGCGCGACCATGGTGCTGACCGCGCTGCTGGTCAGCGGTGTTGGCAACGCCTTCCTGCTTCGGCTCATGGCCCTGCCCCTGATCGTTGGCGGTGTGTGCATCATCACGTCGATCATCGGCACCTATATGGTGCGCCTGGGCGCCAGCCAGTCGATCATGGGTGCGCTTTACAAGGGTTTCTGGACCACGGCGATCCTGTCCATCCCCGCCATCTATTATGTGACCTGGCAGGTGCTGGGTAACATGAACGCGGTCTTCGGCGCCGACCTTGACGGGATGGGGGGCTATACCGGCATGGCGCTCTTCTGGTCGATGATGGTCGGTCTGGCCGTCACCGGCCTGCTGGTGGTCATCACCGAATATTATACTGGCACCAACTACCGTCCGGTTCGCTCCATCGCCAAGGCATCGGAAACCGGTCATGGCACCAATGTCATCCAGGGGCTGGCGATCAGTCTGGAATCGACTGCCCTGCCGACCCTGGTCATCGTGGTCGGCATCATCGTCGCCTATCAGCTCGCCGGCCTGATCGGCATCGCTTTCGCCGCGACGGCGATGCTGGCGCTCGCCGGCATGGTGGTGGCGCTGGATGCCTATGGCCCCGTCACCGACAATGCCGGCGGCATCGCGGAAATGGCGCATATGGAGGACAGCGTGCGGGTCAAGACCGACGCGCTCGACGCCGTGGGCAACACGACCAAGGCAGTGACGAAGGGATATGCCATCGGATCGGCCGGGCTTGCCGCGCTGGTGCTGTTCGGCGCCTATACGGAGGATCTGAAATTCTACAATTCGGCCCTGGGTCTGACCGCGCCGGTCGATTTCAGCCTGTCCAACCCCTATGTCATCGTCGGCCTGCTGCTGGGCGCGCTGCTGCCCTATCTGTTCGGCGCGATGGGGATGACCGCGGTCGGCCGCGCGGCGGGTGACGTGGTGAAGGATGTGCGCGACCAGTTCGCCACCAACAAGGGCATCATGGAAGGGACGTCGCGCCCCGACTATGCCCGCACGGTCGATCTGGTCACAAAGGCGGCCATCAAGGAGATGATCGTCCCCAGCCTGCTGCCGGTGCTGGCGCCGATCCTGGTATATTTCGTGATCGCGGCAGTCGCCGGCATCGACAATGGCTTTGCGGCGCTCGGCGCGTTGCTGCTGGGTGTCATCGTTTCGGGGCTGTTCGTCGCCATCTCGATGACTTCGGGCGGCGGCGCCTGGGATAATGCGAAGAAATATATCGAGGACGGCCATCATGGCGGCAAGGGCAGCGAAGCCCATAAGGCTGCGGTCACCGGCGACACCGTGGGCGATCCTTACAAGGACACCGCCGGGCCTGCGGTCAACCCGATGATAAAGATCACCAACATCGTCGCGTTGCTGCTGCTTGCCGCGCTGGCCCATGGGAGCTGACGCAAGGCAGAGAGTAACAGTCAATTTCAGGTGACGCGCGATCGGCCTCGTCCTATCACAAGGGCGGGGTCGATCTTTTTCCAGGGGGGATGATGAAGCGCGTTATGGGGCTGCTGGCGGGCCGCGACCATAGGCGGGAAGCCGACCGGCTCGATTTTCTCGAAAGGCTCGACGCCTTTCTAAAGGACCATAACCCGGCCTGATGGAAACGATCCGGACAGATATTGTCATCAAAATGAAATTAAATAGTCATTGAATCGTCACTCGGTGACCATAGTGGCGCCTGCGCAGCCAGTTCCCGGCGGTGGAGATGACAGCCCATGCGTTCGACCTTTGCCCTTCTGCCCTTGGCGGCGGCGTTCGCGTTGCCGGGTGTCGCGCGGGCCAGCGACGATGAGCAGCTTTGGACCACTGCCAGCGCGACGGTGAAGCTCAGCGACCATTGGCGTCTGTCGCAGGAAATCGTCGCCCGGTTCAGCGACGATCGCAACGGTCTCTACGAAATCGAATCCAACACGCTGCTGGGTTACAAACTGTCCAGGACGATGACAATCTGGGCGGGCTACACCCATGACCCGCAATATGAGGGTGGCGATTTCACCGTGATGGAGCGTCGCGGCCGCGAGCAGGTGACGTTCGATAATATCGTGAAGATCGGCCCGGCGATGCTCAGCGCCCGGATGCGGATGGAGCAGCGCTGGCGTGAGGGTGTGGATGGCACGGCCTGGCGCCTGCGTCCTTATGTGAAGCTGGTCATTCCCTTCCACGAAGGGGGCAAGACCGCCCTGGTGCTCAGCCACGAAAGCTTCTTCGATCTCAACAAGACCAATTTCCAGCGCGTCCAGGGTGAGGAGCGGATGCGCAACCTGATCGCTATCACGACTCCGATCGCACAGAATGTGAATGCGGAGATCGGCTATCTCCACCAACATGGTTTCCGGCCGCAGTCCGACGACAGCAATGACAATGTGGCGTCCTTCTCGTTGAGCTTGAGCTTCTGAGCGGGCGCTGTCCTATTGGGGATGGACGCATTATGCTGACCGAACCAATGCAAATGGAATTTGTCACATAATTTCCAACATCGGCAAGATAATGACAAATTATGCGGGAAATGTGCGAAGTTAAGGGCGTGCTTGCCGCTCCCGCCGGGCGGGCCTATAGCCCACGCCATGACTGTCGAACCCTTCCGTTCCCAGCTTGCCGCGCTGGAACAGCGCGGGCGGCTGCGTCATCTTGCGCCCCGCGCGGGCCGCGATTTTGCTTCCAACGATTATCTGGGCCTGGCTGGTGATCCGATGATCGCGCAGGCGGTGGCGGATGCGGTTGCGCGCGGCGTGCCGCTCGGTTCGGGCGGTTCGCGCCTGCTGCGCGGCAATGCGCCTGAGCATGAGGGACTGGAGGCGAAGGCCGCCGACTTCTTCCGCACCCAGGCGGCGCTGTTCGTCGCCAACGGCTTCATCGGCAACCTCGCGCTGTTTTCCACCCTGCCGCAGCGTGGCGACCTGATCGTCGCGGACGCGCTGATCCACGCCAGCGCCCATGACGGTATCCGCATGTCCAAGGCGGCCGCCGTCTTTGCTGCGCATAATGACGTGCAGAGCTTCGCCGACCTGATCGCCGCTTTCCGCGCCGAAGGGGGCAAGGGCCGCATCTGGATCGCGGTCGAAACGCTCTATTCGATGGACGGCGACATGGCGCCGATTGCCGACCTCGCCAAGCTCGCCGCCAGCCATGACGCGATGCTGCTGCTGGACGAGGCGCATGGCACCGGCGTCTTCGGACCTGGCGGACGCGGACTGTCGGCGGGTCTTGAGGGCCTCCATAATGTCATCACCCTCCATACCTGCGGCAAGGCGATGGGGGCGGAGGGCGCGCTGATCTGTGGGCCGCGCATCCATGTCGACTATCTCATCAACCGCGCCCGCGCCTTCATCTACTCGACCGCGCCTTCGCCGTTGATGGCGGTCGCCGTCTCCGCTGCGATCGACAGGATCGAGCGGGCGGGCGACTTGCGCGAGCGGTTGATGACGCTGCGCCAGGACGCTGTCGAAGCGATCTGCGCGCCGCTCGGCCTCGCCTCTCCACGCAGCCAGATTTTGCCGGTCATCCTGGGAGCGGACACGCGCGCCATGGCCGCCGCCGCCGCGCTGCAGGAGGCGGGATTCGACGTGCGCGGCATCCGTCCGCCGACCGTGCCGCCCGGCACCAGCCGGTTGCGCATCTCGCTGACATTGAACGCCAGCCGGGCCGATGTCGCCGCGCTGGGGCAGGAACTGCGCCGGGTCGTGCGGTGATTCTCGTCGTCACCGGCACCGACACCGGCATCGGCAAGACCGTCTTCGCCGCCGGCCTGGCCGGGGCATTGGGCGCCCATTATTGGAAACCGATCCAGGCCGGGGTCGATCCGGAGGGTGACAAGGAAACGGTCGCCGCCCTTTCCGGCCTGCCTGCCGGACGGATATTGCCCGAAGCCTATCGCCTCGCCACGCCCGCCTCGCCCCATCTTGCAGCGCGGATCGGCGGGGTGGATATCCGTCTCGACCGGCTGGCCTTGCCCCGGGTCGACGGGCCGCTGGTGGTGGAGGGGGCGGGGGGCGTGCTCGTCCCCGTCACCGAAACCCTGCTGATGGCGGACCTGTTCGCCCATTGGGGGCAGCCGGTGATCCTCTGCGCCCGCACCGGCCTTGGCACCATCAACCACAGCCTGCTCAGCATCGAAGCGCTCCGCGCCCGCAACGTCCCCATCGCCGGCATCGCCTTCATCGGCGACCCGCATGAGGAGAATGAACGGATCATCCCGCATATCGCTGGCGTGCGCTCGCTCGGCCGCCTGCCGATGCTCGATCCGCTCGACCCCGCCAGCCTCGCCCAGGCCTTTGCGGCGCAGATTGCACTTTCCGATACTTTCAACCGCTGATAATTTTCGACCAACGACATGGACAAGGATGTTGCTCCGGCGTTCAAGTCCCGCCCATGCCGGGCAAAAGTCCGCCCGACCTGTCACAAGCAAGGGATGCTTTGATGAAGAACCTCCTCCTGGGCGCCGCCGCTACCGCGCTCGCACTGGCCGCCACGGTCGCTCATGCCGATCAGGCCGCGCCACCGTCCGCCTCCGCCGCCAAGCCGACCTATGGCAGCTATGGTTTCGACACCGCAGGCATGGACAAGTCGGTCAAGCCCGGCGACGATTTCTACGATTATGCCAATGGCACCTGGGCGAAGAACACGCCGATCCCGTCCGACAAGTCCAACTATGGCGCCTTCAACACGCTGGACGATCTGTCGCGCGAGCGGACCAAGGGCATTCTGGAAGCCGCGCAGCGCGATAGCGGCAGCAAGATCGGCAACGCCTATAGCAGCTATATGGACGGCGCCACGGTCGAGGCGAAGGGGCTGGAGCCGATCAGGCCCTGGCTGGCCGAGATCAAGGGGCTGAAGGACAAGGCCGGCTATGCCGCGCTGGTGGCCAAGGCCGCGCGCGCCGGCGTGCCCGGCCCGTTCGGCGCCTATGTGGGACAGGATGACAAAGACCCCGAAACCTATATCCTGACCGTGCGTCAGGGAGGCCTGGGCCTGCCCGACCGCGACTTCTACCTCGATCAGGGCGAGAAGATGGCGGCGATCCGCACTGCCTATGTCGCGCATCTGGAACAGATGCTAACCTTGGCCGGGGAGAGCGACGCCAAGGCGCGCGCCGCCGCGCTGATGGCGTTCGAGACCGAAGTGGCCAAGGTCCACTGGACCCAGGTCGACAGCCGCGACGCCGACAAGACCTATAACAAGATGACGCTGGCCGATCTGGAAAAGAGCGCGCCCGGCTTCGACTTCGCCGCCTATTTCGCCGCGAACAAGGTCCAACCCGCCAGCCTGATCGTCAGCCAGCCGAGCGCCGTCACCGGCGAAGCGGCGCTGATCGCCCGGACGCCTGTTGCGGTGTTGAAGGATGCGCTGCTGCTCCGCAGTCTGCACGCTTATGCCGACAAGCTGCCCGACAGCATCGCGAATGCGGACTTCGCCTTCTACGGCACCACCCTGTCCGGCACGCCTGAGCGCGAGGCGCGGTGGAAGCGTGGCATCGACTTCATGAAGGATTCGCTGGGCGAGGAAGTGGGCAAGGCCTATGTCGCCCAATATTTCCCGCCCGAAACCAAGGCGGCGATGGACGTCCTCGTCAAGAATGTGATTGCCGCCATGGGTCGCCGCATCGACGGCCTGCCATGGATGAGCGACACGGCCAAGGCGCGCGCGCACAAGAAGCTGGCCGCCTTCACCCCCAAGATCGGCTATCCCGACAAGTGGCGCGACTATAGCGCGCTGACGATCGATCGCGGCGACCTGTTCGGCAACACGCTGCGCGCCAACCAGTTCGCCTTCGATTATGACCAGAACAAGCTGGGCAAGCCGGTCGATCGTGGTGAGTGGTTCATGACCCCGATGGAGATCAACGCCTATGCCAATTTCGGCATGGTGGAGATTGTCTTCCCCGCCGCCATCCTGCAACCGCCCTTCTTCGATCCGCACGCCGACCCGGCGGTCAATTATGGCGGCATCGGTGCGGTGATCGGCCATGAACTCAGCCATCATTTCGACGATCAGGGCGCGAAATATGACGAGACCGGCAAGCTCAACCAATGGTGGACCGACGCCGACGTCGCCAATTTCAAGGCGCTGACCGACAAGCTGGTCAAGCAATATGACGGCTATGAACCCTTTCCCGGCGCGCATGTGAAGGGCGCCTTCACCCTGGGCGAGAATATCGGCGACCTGGGCGGCCTGGCCGTGGCGCTCGACGCCTATCATGCCTCGCTGGGCGGCAGGAAGGCGCCCGTGATCGACGGGCTGACCGGCGACCAGCGCTTCTTCCTGGGTTGGGCGCAGGTGTGGCGGCGTAATTATCGCGAGGCCAATCTGCGCCAGCGACTGGTGACGGATCCGCACGCGCCGTCGCAATATCGCGCCGATATCGTCCGCAATTTCGATGCCTGGTATGATGCGTTCAAGCCTGCGCCGGGCGGGAAAATCTACCTTGCGCCCAAGGATCGCGTGAAGATCTGGTAATACCGGGTTGCATTGATTGGAACCGATGCCAGCCCGTTCCCCGGCGAAGGCCGGGGTCCAGCTCCAGCTCAGAACTGGACCCCGGCCTTCGCCGGGGAACAAGCAATCGAAGTTGATGAGTCATTCTCTACGCAGCTCGGTATAAAAGGATCTGCCGGACCGGGTTTCTGCGAATCCGGTCCGGATTTCATTGCATTACCGCAACATTTTGCGCGCGCGACAGGGCGTAGCCTCATTCCGACGAGCTGTTTTGCGCTCGCCTGCCGTCCCTTGAATCCCACGACTCGCCGTTCCGCGCTTCCCAGCACGGAACGGTTTCAACAGCGTGACCGTCTGATTACCGAGTTAATCACAAGGAGAAGCATGTTGACGGGTCTCAACACTACCGGTTTCCTCAAGGCGGGCATCGCCTCGATCGCATTGTTCGCCGCCTATCCCGCCCTCGCCCAGAGCGAGCCTGCCCAGACCGAGCCTGCGGCACCCGCCGCCCCGGCTCCAGCGGCCGGCGCCGGCAATTTCAGCGAGGCGGACATCAAGCAGTTCGCTGCCGCAGCGGTGGCAGTGACCAAGATTCAGCAGGACAGCTCGATCGCGGATACGGAAAAGCAGCCCAAGATGCTCGCGGCGCTGCAGGCTTCGGGCATCCCGCCCGAAAAGTTCAACCAGATCGGTCAGGCTGCCGCCGCCGATCCGGCGCTGCAGCAGCGTATCCAGGCCGCCGCACCGGCCACGCCGGCACCGGCTGATCCTGCCGCTCCGGCCCAGCCGCCGCAATAAGCCTTCGGCACGAAGGACGGAAAGGCCGGGTTGCTGTCGCAGCCCGGCCTTTCTTTTGCCCGACCCTCCGCCTGGCACGCGGCCCCTTGTCCGTCGCGCTGGTGGCGATTAAGCCGCCGCATGACCTCTCCCGTCTGGCACCCCTTCACCCAGCATGGCCTGAACGAGCCGATCCCCCATATCGTCCGGGCCGAAGGCGCCGTGTTGCACCTGGCCAATGGCGCAACGCTGATCGACGGCATTTCGAGTTGGTGGGTGACGACCCATGGCCATTGCCATCCCCGCATCGCCGCCGCCATCGGCCGTCAGGCCGCGCAGCTCGATCAGCTCATCTTCGCCGGCTACACGCACGGCCCGGCCGAAGAGGTTGCACGCGGCCTGATCGACCTGGCTCCGTGCGCGGATGGCCAGCCCGCCCTCAAGCATGTCTTCTATTCCGACAGCGGATCGACTGCCGTCGAAGTCGCGCTCAAGATGGCGCTTGGCTATTGGCATAATCTGGCGCTCGACGGGCGGGAAGAGGTGCGCAGCCGCATCCTGGTGCTGGAGCATAGCTATCATGGTGACACGATCGGCGCGATGTCGGTCGGCGCGCGCGGCGTCTACAACGCTGCCTGGGCGCCGCTTCTTTTCGACGTCGACACCATTCCCTTTCCCGCGCACGATCGCGAGCAGGCGTGCCTTGACGCACTTGAAGCCGCCTGCGCCCAAAAGCCCGCCGCCTTCATCGTCGAACCGCTGATCCTGGGAGCGGGGGGGATGCTGGTCTACTCCGCCCCCCTCCTGCGCGAAATGGCGGCGATCTGCCGCAGGCATGGGGTCCTGTTCATCGCAGATGAGGTGATGACCGGCTGGGGCCGCACCGGCACGCTCTTCGCCTGCGAGCAGGCGGGCATCGTGCCGGACATCATGGCGGTGGCCAAGGGCATTACCGGCGGCGCCATCCCGCTCGCCGCGACACTCGCCACCGCGCCGATCTTCGATGCGCATCGCTCGACCGACCGGGCGCGGCTTTTCTACCATTCGTCCAGCTATACGGCGAACGCCATCGCCTGCGCCGCCGCCGCCGCCAATCTCGCCATCTGGCGCGAGGAAGATGTGCTGGGCCGCATCGCCGCGCTGGCCGAAGGCATGGCCACGCGACTCGATGAACTGGCGCGGCATCCGGCCTTCGCTCATCCGCGCCAACTGGGCGCGATCGCCGCGATCGATCTTGTTGCGCCGGATGCTGGATATCTCTCCGACCTTGCCCCGCGCCTGCGCGCTTTCTTTCTGGAACGCGGCCTCTTGCTGCGGCCGTTGGGCAACACTATTTACCTAATGCCGCCTTATTGTGTCGATGCAGACCAGCTCGATTCCCTCTTTGCGGCGCTTCACGCGGCCGGAGAAATATTCGGCGCGCAACCCTGACTTTCATTTTGTACGGTTTGGCGCTATGGCGGCGCGATTTTTCGCATATCCGGGATATTATGGCCAAAGAAGAACTGCTTGAAATGCGCGGACAGGTTGTGGAGCTTCTCCCCAACGCCATGTTCCGCGTGAAGCTGGAAAATGATCACGAAATTCTCGGCCACACGGCCGGAAAGATGCGCAAGAACCGCATCCGCGTGCTCGTGGGCGACGAGGTACTCGTCGAACTCACCCCCTACGACCTGACGAAGGGTCGGATCACCTACCGCTTCAAATAAGCCGCAAGACTGATGCGGCTCATCCTTGCTTCGGCTTCTCCCAGGCGGCGTGACCTTCTGGGCCTGATCGGCGTCGTCCCCGACGCTGTCGATCCCGCCGATATCGACGAAACGCCCCTGAAGGCCGAACCGCCCGCTGCCTATGCAGCGCGCGTCGCCGCCGACAAGGGTACGTTGGTTGCGGCCCGCCATCCGGGCGCCTTGATCCTGTCGGGTGACACGGTGGTCGCTGTCGGCCGTCGTATCCTCCCCAAGACGGAAAGCGAGGAGGAGGCGCGCGCCTGCCTCACTCTATTGTCGGGTCGTCGCCATAGGGTGTTCAGCGCGATCACGCTGATCGATGCGGATGGCCGGGCGCGGCACCGGCTTTCCGACAATGTCGTCATCTTCAAACGGCTGGAGCAGGCCGAGATTGATCGCTATATCGCGAGCGACGAATGGCGCGGCAAGGCGGGCGGCTATGCCATCCAGGGCCGCGCCGCCGGCCTGATCCGCGCCATCCAGGGCAGCCACAGCGCGATCATGGGCCTGCCGCTTTACGAAACCCGCCTGCTGTTGAAAGCGGCGGGCTATCCTCTCGACTGAAGTGATTTCGAGTGGAATGGGACATTCCACGGCTCGGAAATCACGGCAAACGGCAAAATGGGTTAGCTCCGGTCCTATGTGTCGGGACTGGCCACAGGAACAAGCGACTAGGAACGCACATGGCCGAATGGCTCTATGAAGAAGGGATTGGCGAGGCGCGAGCCGCACTGATCGAACGTGGCCGCCTGGTCGAAGCGCTGATCGAGCGGGAGGGCGATGCCGCCCGCGCCGGCGCGGTGGTGCAGGGGCGCCTGATCGCGACCGTTATTCCGAAGAGGCGCGGCATCGTCCGCCTGATATCGGGCGAGGAGGTGCTGCTGGAACCCATTCCGCCCAAGCTGGCTGAAGGCGCGAACGTCCTGGTCGAAATCCTGCGCGAAGCTATCGCCGAAGAGGGACGGCCCAAGCGTGCGAAGGGCCGCGTACCCCAACCGGGCATCAAGCCGCATCCTGGTCCCAGCCTGCTTCAGCGTATCCGTGCCACCGGTATTCCCGTCCTTCCCTGCCCTGCGCATGAGGAGGACCGTCTGGAGGCGCATGGTTGGGGCGAGTTGATGGAAGAGGCGATCAGCGGGGAGATCGGCACGGAGGCTGCGGCGCTGCGCCTCTATCTGACCCCCGCCATGCTGCTGATCGACGTGGACGGATCGCTGCCGCCCGCCCAGCTCGGCCCCAAGGGTGCGAAGCTTGCTGCCCAGGCGATCCGTCGCATGGGGTTGAGCGGTTCGATCGGCATCGACCTGCCGACGATGAACAACAAGGACGAGCGGATGATCGCCGCCGCGCAGATCGACAAATATCTGCCGCTGCCGTTCGAGCGGACGGCGGTGAACGGCTTCGGCTTCCTCCAGATCATCCGTCGCCGTGAGCGCGCGAACCTGATGGAGCTACTGCGGGAAAACCCGGTGCTGACCGCCGCGCTCGTCCTGTTGCGCCGCGCCGAACGGCATGGTCAGGGCGGTCCGGCGACGATCACCGCTGCGCCCACCATCATCGACCTGTTGCACAAGCAGCCGGACTGGATCGAACAGCTTGCCCGTCGTCGTGGTGGGGCCGTGACCTTGCAGGCCGACGCAGCGCTTTCCATATCGGCCGGGCATGTCGCCTAAATCCGCCTCCTGCCCGATCTGCGGCCAGCCTTCGCAGCCACAGACGCGCCCTTTCTGTGGCCCGGCCTGCCGCGACCGCGACCTCCTGCAATGGCTGGGGGATGGCTATCGCGTACCGGGGCCGCCGGCCGACGAAGCGGCGCAAAAAAATGGCAATTATGGGCTGGACAGCGAGCCGGATTGACGCTTATAGGCACGCCTCCATCCGGCGGACCCTCCGCCGAGATCCGTGCCCGGGTAGCTCAGTTGGTAGAGCATGCGACTGAAAATCGCAGTGTCGGCGGTTCGACTCCGTCCCCGGGCACCATTATTTCTCATCGCCCCATCTAAGACTGTTGGTCTATTCCTGCGTATGATAGCCGGATGCGCCGCCGCATCATCCCAGAGTAAGGGGTGAGATGCCGGCGCGGGAGCGGTTTGTTCGTGCGTCGCCCTTTCTTTTGACAGTGCTGGCCCCCTGCTCAAGAATAGGGTCGCGGGTGAACCGGACAGGAAGGGAAGGGCGTGTCCGACAAGCGCATCGATTGCTTCGTCGCTGGTGTCCAGAAGGCCGGAACCACCAGCCTCTTCGGGTTGCTGGAAAACCATCCCCAACTTGCGGCCCCTTCCCGCAAGGAACTGCATTTCTTTGACGATGAGCGCCGCGACTGGGCGGCGCCCGATTATGGCGAGCTGGCGCGCTTCTATACCGGGAGCGGGGACGGAATGCGCTTCGAGGTCACGCCTGCCTACTCATTCTGGCCGCAGTCCATGGATCGGTTGCAGCGATATAATCCCGACGCCAGGATTATCCTGCTGTTTCGAGACCCATTCGAGCGGGCTTGGTCGCATTGGTGTATGCAATATGCCCGTGGGAAAGAGACATTGTCCTTTGCCAGCGCTATACGCACTGAACGCCATCGGCTGGAAGGACTGCCGCCTGACGCCGTAGAGCGCCGCTATTTCAGTTATGTCGGGCGTGGGCGTTACGGGAGCCAGTTGCGTCGGATATTGGCGCTGTTTCCGCGAGATCAATTGCTGCTGCTGACGGCGGAGGCGTTCGCCAGGGACCAATCCGGCATATTGGCGTCGATCAGTGATTTTCTCGGCATTGACGGATTTCCGCCGATGCCTCCGGCATGGGAGCACCGGCGCCCGGCGATCCCTTATCCCTGCGAGCCGCGCGATGAGGATCGAGCGCTGATATATGATCTGTTACGTGAGGAAATGGACGAACTGGCCGAGCATACACGATCGCACATCCGTTACCCAATGCATGATCCATTCCGGCCGGGAAGCGATCAGGCGCAGGAAAAACCACCGCCGATCCGATGAACGGCGGTGGTTTTTCGAGCATGGCTTGAGCGATCGGCGCGATCAGCTCCGGGGAAGCGTAGTGGTCGGCGGGTTGCCGCTGGTGAGCACATTGTCGCCATAGGAAGTGACTTGTGCGCCGCTCAATATCTCCAGCGATTTAGGACCTATGAACCTGTTTCCGGAGATTAGGGCATCGTTTCCGGTGCCGGCGACGCTGATACCTGCGGTGCTGTTGGCGACCAGCAATGAGTCGAACATCTTCAAATGCGCATCATTGGTTGTATTGGACTGGATTCGCACGCCATAGAGGTTGTTGTTGATAAGAGTGTCCGTAATCGTCACCCGAACCTTGGTTGGCGAGTTGATATTCACGCCAGCACCTGAACTTGCATTGGTGAAATTGCGGATGACGCAGTCATTGATAATGACTTCGCCTGCTTTGAGGATCCTGACGCCATCAATACCAGGGTTACCGCCGTCGATATCGAGCCCTTCGAGGACAATGCGGTCGGTGAGCCCAGCATTGATGATGACGCCAGTGGTGCTGAATGCGAGAACGCCCGCCTCTATTCCGTCCGAACGGATCGTTATCGATTTCGTAATGGTCACGGTGCCGAAGCCGCCAGGATCAAGTGTGTTGATCGACCCGCCCGCCGCCGTTTTGGAGATGGCTCCGGCGAAGGTCTTGCAGGGGGCGGTGCGGCTGCAAGGGTTGGCATCGTCGCCCACCCCGGAGACCCACGTCCTTGTTGCTTGCGCATTTGCGGGGCTTACTGAACAGATCAGGAAAATCCCGAATGCCAGAAACAGCCTTCCTAACATCTTATGCATATACCCTCCTGTTGCGGTCATGCCGCGTGAACCGCGGTTTGACCGTTCACAAAATGTGAAGTGTCAGGAATGTCGCTCGGCAGGTATGATGCGTCCCTGGTCCCTAACCAGCGCACTCCCTTTTATTGATTTTTCTTTTAATTTTAGGTGAATACTCAAGTTCATTTCTAGAACTGCTGCATTTCTGTTCATCTCCTCCTGTTTCGTCGAATTTTTTTGCAGAGCTTGCCATGTCTCCGCATCGCCGCAATCCCGTGGCATGATGAAGAAGAAGGCTTCCATGGGCTAGTTGCGGGAAGGGAAAATACCTTCCAACGCTATGCACCAGCGCATAGCCAGATATGGATCCCGTATGCTTATGGGCTGACCGCCACCCGACGTGCCGACCATCTGGGGGTTCATCGCGACGTTGGGCGCCGGGGTGTCCGAATATTTGTTCAGACTGGAGTCTGCGGCGAGCAGCTTGCCGCCTGGGCCGCCCTTGTTCGCCTGCATGTTGGTCGCGGAGATCGAATGATTGTGCGGAGGCATATTGTTCACGGTGATCGTGGTTTGTTCGGCGCCACCAACCTGACCCAGGGTGTAACTGGACAGGCCTGGGCCTGTTCCGACGTGGATCGGCGCGCGACCGCGCAAGTCGGGCAGGGCGAAAGTGGTCTGGCCGTTGCCGCCATAGGTTGTGCCGATCAGCGAGAACAAGGCGGTGTTCTGTGCGATGGGCAGGAGTTGACCATTGGCTTCGGTCCAGCCGCGGGGGCAGAAAGTATATGGAAATAAGGTGAGCTGACCAAGAAATGGCTCGGAACCCTGTGCAGCGGCTGGTTCGGCGCCTGCCAAAGAGAGTAACGCTCCCAGGCCAACTGCGACTGCCAAGATATTGTTCTTACGAGAATGTCTCATTTCATCCCTCCAACCATAACTGATCCAAAAGGTTGACAAGCATGAGGCGCTCAGTTGCAGAACTGATGCATGGTTCGTTTTCTGCGTTGAATGCCTCGACATGGATCCATGCCTTAACGGGGTATAAAATGCTGTCGGCGAATCATGATCCGCATCGGATTATATATATACGCTCCTTATAGGATTGTACGTATTATTTGTGTGAGCATCATCAATGATTTGCTGCGAAACGGACTTGTTTTTGGTACCTTGAGGTTCGATCGTTAAAGATGATCGGGCTGTTTACGAGTTGCTTTGAGAAACTATTTTCTCCATTTCGTAGCCGAGGGTTGCGACGAAGTTGAGATCATCCGGAGCGAAGCTGTTCGGTTCGATGTCCTGGTGCCGGTCGATCGCAGGGGTTCTTTGTCCGACCAGGTCGGAAAACCAGGTCAGCACGTCCTCGTCGATGGCGGCGTTGATGAAGTTGGCCACTTGTCGGGCGACATCGTGCGGGGCGTTGCAAAGTCTTTCGAAATTCACCGTGCAGATGCGACCAGGATGATCTTCGGTCATGCGCTGGATTCGCCTCGCCACCGTGCAACAATAGCTGAGGGAGTCACGGGGACCTTGTGTGACCGGCCGGTCAAGAAAGACAGGTCCCCACAGGTTCAACTGATTCTGATTGGCGCTGAAGGCCATGTCGAGCGGGTTGCGCAAGACATGAATGTAACGGAGTTCCGGCCACAGATCGAGCATATGATCGATCACGACATGCGTGTTGGGCTCTTTCCAGCCCCAGGCCTGTTGCTCCGGGATTGGTGGTGCTTCCATCCAGGATCGCATTCGCTGCTGCAGCCAGGCTTTGCTATGTGGCGGCCGGTCGGACATTGCCAGGTCGGCGATGCGTTCAAGGCTGCGCCCATCCAGACAAGGTACACCGCTCATGCGCAGCCAGAACTGGTCGCAAAGCCAGGTGAAGTCGCGGTTCGATTCCAGCAGCACGCTCCGACGCTTGAACAGCAGGGTGAACCACAGATTGTCGAGGGAGGGATTCAGGTCTGATCCGATGAAATGACCCAGGCGTTGCAGAAGCGCAGCGACCACGCGAGTGCCGCTTCCGCCGACGCCGCCAATGGCTATGGGGGCTCTGACCATCATTTTCGGCAGTCAGGACGAGGCGGCACAGATGTGGCCGAAGCAGGTGTCTGGTCTCCCGCTCTGCCCGGATCAATTCCTTGACCGGCTGTAAATGGCAAAGCCTTCCCCCCTTATGCCTTTCACCCGTCTCTTCTTATCATATTACGATAAGTAGTGGAGAAGGCAATGTGCATGGCGTTATGTGCATGTCACTTATCAGGGAGAGATTTTCAGAATGATATCCGAATTTATCGCGTGAAATGAACTTATTTGTCGGTGTTATTTTTATGGCTGCTTTTTGTTATAAATGTTTATTTCCAATGCCTGTAAAACAAGCGATGTTTGAGGATTGTTTTCAAATGGCATGATTCAAAGTTCTTGCTCCCCTCTCGAAATTATGTGCTGACCGCGCAGGCCGACTGTCCTGTGGCCAATTGCCTATCGGCTTTAGTCTATCTTTCGGGCTGGAGTACGCTATTATCGGCGCCTGTCCGGAGGGGGATGGTCGAAATGAGGAAGGATGATCGCTGGGGGAGCGGAATAGGTGCGGTTTTCGCGCTGATTCAATCGACTGCCGCCATTGCGCAGGATTATGGCGATCCCGCAGGTTCGGGACCGATCCTGAATGCCGTTCGCTGGATCGAAGGGACATTGCTGGGTACGATCGCCACGGTAGTCGCTGTAATCGCCGTGGCGTCGGTGGGCTTCCTGATGCTGACGGGCCGCATCAATTGGCGTTATGGCGCTACCGTGATCCTGGGTTGCTTCATCCTGTTCGGGGCTGCAAGCATCGTGGCGGGTATCCAGTCGACTGCCGGGCTTGGTCAATAAGGTGGAAGGGGTGAGCCGCGACCCTTTGTTCACCGCCTTGACCCGGCCCCAGATGTTCGCGGGAGTGACTTACAGCTATTTCGTGGCCAACGCGATCATCGCGACCGAGCTGTTCCTGATCTTCCGGTCCGGTTGGGCAATTGCCGCCGCCCTGCTGATCCATGCTGCCGGCGTGTTGCTCTGTCTGCGCGAGCCGAGATTCTTCGACCTTTGGCTGGTGCGGGTCAGCCGATGCCCGCGGGTGAAGAATTACGCGATCTGGAAATGCAACTCTTACCGGCCCTGACGCGCGACCGCCGGGTCATGGAGCGCGAAGCGCCTGTCGCCCGGCACCTGCCCTATAGCCGGCATGTGGACCGGACGACGATCGAAACCCGCAGCGGTTACCTGATGCAGGTGATCCAGTTGCGCGGTCTGCTGTTCGAAACGGCTGACACCGAAGAAATCAATTATCGCAAGCGGTTGCGCGATGCGATGCTACAGGCGATCGGATCGTCACGCTTCGCCCTCTACCATCATATTGTCCGCCGGACGGTCGATGCGGGATTGGAAGGCGACCATCGCGACGATTTTTCGCGCCGCGTGGCCGCCGTGTGGTGGGATCGTCTGTCATCACGTCGTCTCTATGTGAACGATCTTTATCTCACACTGGTGCGCCGCCCGCTGCGCGGCAAGATCGGTTGGCTGGATCGCGCGCGCAATGCATTCGGTCGCGTCGATCGCGACAGCGACGCGCTGATGGCGCGGGATTTGCGCGAACTCGACACGGCGCGGGATGCCCTGATGGCGGCGCTTGGCAGCTATGAGCCGCGGTTGCTCCAGATCTATCAGACAGATGCCGGGCCTTGTTCGGAGCCGCTGGAGTTCCTGTCGCAGCTTTATAATCGGGAGCAACGGCCGGTGCAGCTGCCGTTTCAGGATATCGCCGATTATCTGCCCTACCGGCGGGTCAGCTTCGGAGAGGAGACGATCGAACTGGGCGCGGCGGGCCATCTCGGACGATCCTTCACTGGCATCGTCTCGATCAAGGATTATCCCGCCCAGACCAGTCCGGGCATGTTCGATGAGCTGCTGCGCCTACCCTTCGAACTCACCATTTCCCAATCCTTCGGCTTCGTCGATCGTCAGGCCGCGTTGGGGCGCATGAACCTGGCGCTGCGGCGTATGCGGTCGGCCGAGGACGAGGCCGTGAGCCTGCGCGCCGATCTGGCCCAGGCCAAGGATGAGGTCGCGGCGGGACGGTCGGCCTTCGGTGAGCATCATATGACCGTTGCGGTGCATGGTGACAGGCCTGAAGCCGTCGACGCCGGCGTGGCGGAAGTGCAGGCTGCGCTGGCAGAACTGGGCATCATCAGCGTGCGTGAGGAGATGGCGCTGGAGCCAGCTTTCTGGGCGCAATTTCCAGGTAATTTCAAGTTCATCGCCCGCCCGTCCCTGGTGTCCACCGGCAATTTCGCCGGTCTGGCGAGTGTGCATAACTTCCCGGTCGGCCAGTCCCAGGGCAATCATTGGGGCGAGGCCGTGACCCTGTTGGAGACGACGGCTGCCGGCCCCTATTTCTTCAACTTCCATCAAGGGGACCTGGGCAATTTCACGATTATCGGCCCATCGGGGTCGGGCAAGACGGTCGTCCTCAATTTCCTGCTGGCGCAGGCCCGCAAATTCGCGCCGCGCATCATCTTCTTCGACAAGGATCGCGGCGCGGAACTGTTCATTCGGGCAATCGGGGGCAGTTATGACGTGCTGCGGCCGGGGACGCCTTCGGGCCTCAACCCGCTGCGGCTGCCCGACACGCCGGTCAACCGCCAGTTCCTGATCGACTGGCTCGTGCAACTTGCCGGTGGCGTCGATGTGGAGGAGGCCGAGCGCATCAAGGATGCGGTCGACGCCAATTTCCTGCAACCGCCCCAGCATCGGCGGCTGCGCTATTTGGTCGAGCTGTTTCGCGGCAGCAGCCGGCCGACGCCGGGTGATCTGCGTTCCCGGATCGCGCCCTGGTGCGGTGATGGCGAACGGGCCTGGCTGTTCGACAATGCGGAGGATCGCACGAACATCGATGCCGAGGCGGTCGGGTTCGACATGACCCAGATACTCGACGATAGCGCGCTGCGCACGCCGGCGATGATGTATCTGTTCCATCGCGTCGAAGAACGGTTGGACGGCACTGCCGCGATCATCGTGGTCGATGAAGGGTGGAAGGCGCTGGACGATGATGTGTTCGTCCGCCGCATCAAGGATTGGGAAAAGACGATCCGCAAGCGCAATGGCATCGTGGGCTTCGCCACGCAAAGCGCGCAGGATGCGCTGGAAAGCCGTATCGCCAGCGCCATCATCGAACAGGCCGCGACACAGATATTCATGGCCAATCCGCGTGCGCGGGCCGAGGATTATATGGAAGGCTTCGGCCTTTCGGCGCACGAGTTCGAACTGATCCGGACCTTACCTGACAGCGCCCATTGCTTCCTGATCCGGCATGGCGCCGAAAGCGTGGTCGTGCGGCTGAACCTGACTGGCGAGCGGGAATTGCTGACCATATTGTCGGGGCGCGAACATACGGTGCGGTTGCTCGACGAAATCCGGGCCGAGCGAGGCGATGATCCTGGAATATGGCTCGACCTGCTGCTGGAGCGCGTCTGATGGCGTGTCCCTATTATCCGCTCGACACCGGCTACCTCCAGAATTTCCTGGCTTTCACCGATTGCCAGGCGCGAACGCTGGGCGCGCAGGGCTATGCCGCCCTGGCCGCGCCGGGATCGATTGCGTCGGTCAGCCTCACCGCGATGCTGACCATCTTCGTCGCGCTGATCGGCTATCGGATGCTTCTGGGCGAGGTGCCTGGGGTACGGGCCGGCGTGCTGGCGCTGGTCAAGATCGGCATTGTGCTGGCGCTGGCCACGGGATGGCAGGGGTATCGCACGCTCGCTTATGACATGCTGTTCTCCGCCCCGGCCCAGATCGTCGGGACGATCGGTCCGGCATCGGGCGTGCCGGGAAGTGAAGGCGGCCTGGTCGCGCGCCTCGACGGGCTGAACAGCGGATTCGAGGCGCTGGCGATAGAGGGTGTGGGTTCGCGACTCGATCCGCAACTGACACGGGTGCCGCCGCCGCTGTTCAACGGCTTCGACATTTTCGCGATCGGTGCGGCCCGCGTGATCTTCCTGGTCCAGGTGATGGCGGCTTTTGCCGGATTGCAGTTGCTGGCTGGCTTGTTGCTGGCGCTCGGTCCCTTTTTCATCGGCTTCCTGCTGTTCGATGCGACGCGCGGGCTGTTTGTCGGGTGGTTGCGCGTCCTGGTCGGAATCCTGCTGGGCATGGCGGGGGCGATGCTGGTCTTTGGCGTCCAACTGGCCCTTTTCGAACCTTGGCTGACGGACCTTCTGGCGCAGCGCGCGGCCGACCAGCCAATCCCCGGCGCGGCGGCGCAGTTATTGGCTGCCTCTACCGTTTTTGCGCTTGTGCTTGCGGCTATCCTGGCAGGCACTGGACGCGTCGCATGGAGCTTGCGCCTGCCCGAAGGCGTGGCGGTTCGGCTGCAAGAGCGTTTCAACCTGCGCGAGAATAGCGAACGTTCCACCAGCTTCCAGCGCGACGATGTCTTTATGCCCGAAGAACGCTCGCGCGCGGCGACGATTGTGGATGCGATTGCCGCCACGCAGCGGCGAGAGGCCGGGCCGGCCGCGCCCGGCATTGCGGCCATGTCCCGTGGCGGCATGGCCGCGCGCGTCGGCAGCGCGTCGCTGGAAACGGGCAGCCTTCGTGAAGCCGTTGCTCCCCGCAGGGTGGGAACCCGCGTCTCCGCAACCGCGCGTCGTAGGGACAGGCCATCATGACATCTGCTCCCAACGAACCGCTCGACAGCTATTTCGAACAAGCACATAGTTGGTCCGAGGATCGGACCGACGCCCTGCGGTCGTCCCGTCGTACCGCCTGGATCGTTGCTATCGTGGCTGTCACCGTGGCGGTGCTGGAGGCGCTGGCACTGGTGCTGCTGGTGCCGCTCAAGCAGGTGGAGCCTTATACGCTGATGGTCGATCGGCAGACCGGCTATGTCCAACTGCTCAAGCCGCTTGAACCGCAGCTCCTCTCCAGCAACGCTGCGCTGACCCAGTCCTTCCTGGTGCAATATGTGATCGGGCGCGAGAGCTTCGACATCAACGTGCTGCAGGCCAATTATCGCAAGGTTGCCCTGTGGTCGACGGGGCAGGCGCGGACAGCCTATCTGGCGCAGATGCCGGCATCCAACCCCGGTAGCCCGCTGGCCCTCTATCCCCGCAACAGCATCGTCAGTGTGCGGGTGAAGAGCATAACGACCATGGGCCAGAACAGCGCCCTGGTCCGCTTCGACACGGTCAGGCAGGATGCGGGACGGCCGCCGGCCGCGGCGCGGCCCTGGGTCACGATGGTGCGGTACAGTTATTCCAACACGCCGATGTCGGTCGAGGATCGCTATGTGAACCCGCTTGGCTTTCAGGTGCAAAGCTATAATATGAGTGCGGAAGCCCTGCCGCCCGAACCCGCGCCTTCGCCCTCCGCGCCCTTGTCGCAACCGACGACTGCACCCGCCGGGAATGAACCGCAGGGGCGTGTCGTCATTCCCGCGCCGCGCCGTCAGGCCGCGCCGGAGGAGCTATGAAGCCGCTCCGGATATTGGCGGTTCTGGCGATGATCTCGGTTGCGCCTGCCCATGCCCAGGATGGACTGGCCGATCCGCGCGTCCGTACGATCGACTATCATCCCGACCAGGTTTTTCGCATCGAATGCGCGGCGGGATATCAACTGATGATTGAGTTCGCGGCGGACGAGCGGATCACCAGCGTCGCCGTGGGAGACAGCGGCGTGTGGCAGGTGGCGGCGAACCGCGCCGGCAATCAACTGGTGGTCAAGGCCGCCCAGGGCGGTGTCACCACCAACATGACCGTTGCGACGACTGAACGCAGCTATCATTTCGATCTCGTGCCCAGCTATGCGCCGACGCTCTATCGGCTGCGCTTCAATTATCCGCGGCCGCCAGCGACGGTCGGTTCCGTGCCCGTCGGTCTGACGCACGGTTACCGGTTGAGCGGCGCCCGATCGCTCTGGCCCGTACGCATCGGCGATGATGGCGAGCGGACTTTCGTTGAATGGGCCAGAGATGTGAGCTTGCCCGCCGTCTACGCCGTCGACGCCCAGGGGCGAGAGACTTTGGTGAACGGGATGATGCGGGATGATCGGCTGGTGATCGATGCGATTGCGACGCAGCTCGTTTTTCGCATCGACAAGCATGTGGCGCGGGCCAGGCGGCTTACCCTGCCTGATTCGCTGCCCAAGGAGCAGCCATGAACACGCAGGCGCCGGGTGATCCCCCCAATGAGTCGATCCTGCCTATTGTCCAGCGGCCCCGTGCGGGTCTGCCCATGATCGCGCTGGTCCTGATCGCGGTCCTTGGCGGGCTGCTACTCTTCGCCGTTCTGAATGCGCGGCGGCAGGCTTTGACGGCGCCCAGCATCGCGCCCGGCCCGACCGATCGGGCACAGGCCGGCAGTCCCATCCCCTCGCTGTTCATCCCGCCCGAACCAGCCCCTCCACCGGCCATCGCTATCGCCACGCCACCACCCGCGCCGCAGTTCCAGGAACCGCCGCCATTGCAAGGCCCCGTACCCGGCACCTTCATACCTTATACCGCCCCCCCGCCGCCGTCCGAAACGCCGCCGTCCGCGCCGCCGCGCCGGGCGGAGGGAAACCCGCTCGTCATCGACAATAGCACCGCGGGACAAAAGCCGGGCGATGCGACATCGGATGTGGCGCCATCGCCTCCACCTGCCCCGAACAATACCGAACGTGCGCGGGCGGGCATGTTCGCGGATCGTGCCACGACCGTGGTGCAGGGCACTTTGATCCCGGCGGTGCTGGAATCCGGTTTCGATTCCTCCCGGCCAGGCTTCGCCCGTGCCATCGTGTCGCGCAATGTCTATGGTTTTGACGGCACGCGCGTACTTATCCCGCGCGGTAGCCGGTTGATCGGCGACTATCGCGCCGACACGGGACAGGGGCAGAAACGCGCGCTCATCAACTGGACGCGCCTCATCCGTCCGGACGGAGCGACGATCGCTGTCGCGTCTCCCTCGGCCGACCAGGTTGGCCGGACCGGACTCAAGGCTGATGTCGACACCCATTTCCTGGAGCGTTTTTCCGGCGCGATCCTGCAATCGGCGCTCGATGTCGGGGTTGGCCTCGCCACGCCCAGGCGCAACACGCAGATCATCGTGCCGATCCAGGGTTCGGTGAACGGCGTCAACCAGGCGATCCAGACGCCGCAGATCCCCCCGACGCTGAAGGTCAAACCGGGGGCGTCGATCAGTGTCTTCGTCGCCCGCGATCTTGACTTCACGGACATTGAAGAGGCGCGATGAAGCGGGTCGATCCGCATGGCGGCGGGGTCTATCTTGCCAGCTATCTCGCGCCCTTTGCCGATATTCTGGCGCGGCCGGACGTGACGGACATCTATGTCAACCGGCCCGGCGAGCTATGGGTCGAAACGATTGTCGGCCAGATCGAGCGTCATGCCGTGGAGGCGCTCAGCGAGAGCTTGCTGGCGCGTCTCGTGACGCAGATCGCGGCGTTCAGCAATCAGGGCATCAGCCGCGCCCACCCCCTGCTTTCGGCGACGCTTCCCGATGGCGCGCGCGTCCAGGTCATCGCGCCTCCGGCCACGCGCGGATCGTTCGCCATAGCGATCCGCAAGCATCTTTCGCCCGATCTGGAACTGACCGACTATGTCACCAGCGGCGCATTCGACGATGTCCGAACCGACGTCGATCCTTATCATCATGCCGGGCATGAGGCGCTGACCGCCCTGCTGCACCGGGGCGACATGGCTGGCGCGCTTGCCGCGGCGGTGCGGGCGCGCAAGACGATTCTGGTGTCGGGCGGCACCTCCACTGGCAAGACGACCTTCCTCAACGCATTGATGCGCGAAATTCCGTCCGAGGAACGGCTGATCCTCATCGAGGATACACCGGAACTGCTGTTGCGGCACGACAATGGCATCGGCTTGCTGGCGTCGCGCAGCGAACTTGGCGAGGCGCAGGTCAGCGCGGACGACCTGGTTGCGGCGTCGCTGCGGATGCGCCCCGACAGGATCATCCTGGGCGAGCTTCGCGGGCCGGAAGCCTATGCTTTCCTGCGGGCGGTCAATACCGGTCATCCCGGATCGATGACGACGGTCCATGCCGACAGTCCGGCGCGCGCGATCGAGCAGATCGTGCTGCTGGTGCTTCAGGGCGGATCGCGCCTCAATCGGGAAGATATCCGCCATTATGTGCAAAGCTGCATCGGCGTCTATGTCCAGCTTGGGCGCGTCGGCGGGCGACGACAGGTGACGGATGTCGTGATTGCGCGATAGGGACCGACGCCTGATGACGGACGGCTGGCGGACCCTGACCGGCTTTCCCGGCTAAGCCTGTATCCGGCACGCCACCACCGGATACAGGTTCAAGGTTCACCCGTGCCGTTTAAGGCAGGAGCGCCTCCACAGTCAGCCTTTTGCCGCCATATTCGACATAACCATGCGTCATTGGAATGCCTGATGCGTCCGGTTCGAAGAGCAACTTGGCGGGCATCGCACCGCCCAGCGGCCCGAATGTGATCTGCAAATCCATTGTGCCGGGGCGCGGACCTGACAGTCGAAGCTTGGCACTATATATTGAGCGGCCCTGCGGGTTTGCCTGCAACCTTTCTTCGCCGGTATAGACGGCCTGTCCGTCATCGCTGAAATCGACGTAGATCTTCTCCGTCAGACCAGCAGGCGTACGGCGATAATGTATATAGCCGGATTTGCGTCCATATATTTTCACGTCGATGTTCCGGCTGGTCTGGGCCTGTTTTCGGACCAGTGACAGATCCGACAAGCCATAGGAAATGGTAGAGGGCAGGCCTTTCGCGGGCACTGCCGCTTGCGGTCGATAGTCCGGGAGATGGACGATCTGTATCCTCTCGGCGCCATCGCTACGGCGTCCTTCGGTCCACATCGCCTTCTTGCTGCTGGGATGCCATGACATGGGGGACCGATACACCCATTCTTCCTGCGTATTCAGGTTCGCGCCGGCATATTCTCCTCCCGCTTTGGATGCCTGGACGTCGATCAAGGCGGGACCGATGCTGCCGATCCGTTCACGGCGAACGCCGGTAACGGAATAGGTATATGCGAACATGCTGAGGCCCATGTTCAGGCTGGCAGGATAGGGGCGGGGCATAAGCCCCAGAATGGCCGGATCGGTCCGTTTCGAAAAACGGGTCGTCATCGTGATTCCGAGGCGTTCGTCAGGGGAGAAAATCGTGGTCTCGGTGTATCCCGGCGTGTCGGTGATCGCTTCCATGCGGCCGCTTCCGAGATACTGCACGACCGAGTCCGGCGTGTCTCGCGAGATCGCGCCCGCCAGTGAGATGGCCGATCCACCGTGTATGAACTGCTTGACCTCGCCGCCGCGCACCGTTTGCGGCAGCACTCCGTCGGGATGCTTCGGGTCCTTCTTGAATGGGTCCAGCGTGCTGATGATCTGCGACTGGACGATTTTGTAGCCGTCATCCGTCTTCTGCAACGCACCGACGAACACGACTGCGGCAAAATTCGACAGAAGCGTCGTCCAGGAGACGTGCTGGTTGTCCGGAGCGACGATCATCTCCGACCAGCGGTGCGCGATATGATCTCCGCTCGCCACTTCGGCCGGATATTGAACCGGATAGAGCGCGGGCGCCGTGCAGTCGTCGATGCTGGTCGCGCATTCGATGATGAAATCGCCCAGAAATATCCGCTTGTTGTCGGGAAAGACCATGAACCGGATGCCATTGTCCTTTTCCCTATCGGGCAGTCGCTGCGCAAAGAAGGGGCGCATATTCTTGCCATCGTCGTCGATGACTGCAAGCTTCACGATCCTGGGGTCATCGGACACCTTGTCGGCATAGGAGACAAGGACCTTGCCCGAAGGAATATAGGTGGCGCTTCTTACCACCAGGTGCGGGTCGAACGGCAGGGTTGAGATTTGCACTCGCCCGAACGAATATCGCGGCGATTGGGCCTCAGTCGTCGCGGGTGCGACCATGGCGGTCAACATCGCGGCGGCGCCGATGCTCAAGCTCTTGCCGATTTGCATTTCTCTCTCCTTGTAAAGATAGGTTGAATCGAACGGGGCAGCCGTGAAGCGCAGAGGCGGAAGCTGCCGATTGTCCCCGGCCTGGACGCACGGCCCTTAGCGTCCTCCGAACGCATATCGGACATTGATGCCGAACTCGCGGGGCGGGGTCGTCGTCACTCCCGTATATGTGCTGGTGACGGTCATGGATGTCGGGCCGGTGAGGATTGGACGTCCGTTCTGGAAACCGCCGAGTCCCAGTTGCTGGTAGCTGGTCGACAGTGGATCGGTACGGGAAAGGGCCTTCACCGTTTCGAACAGATTCTTGGCGAAAAGCGACACTTCCCACCGTCCCTGTGGGTCGCGGATTCCGGCGTACAGATTGGCGAGCGCATAAGCGCCTACGTCGTCATAAATGTTCGTAGGGTCGGTTTGCGACCGACCATTATATGCGACCAGACCGCGCACATAGCCGTCGACCCGGTCTGAGAACGGGACGCGATATTCCGTCTGCAGGGTTGCGGAAAACGGGCTTTGGAATGCGGATCGCTGCGTGACGGTGCATGTAGCCAGATTGTCGGCGCCGACCGCCGCTTGAAGACTGGCGAGCGTGGGCGCTGATGTCACCACGTCCGGCACGCCGTCACGATCGAGATCGTTGCACGGGATGGAGCCGTTCTTGATCTTGCCGAGCGAATAGCTTGCCGTGACGCCAAGGGTCCATCTTCTGCTGGCCTCGAAGGAGACATCGCCCTCCAGGCCGTTGACGGTGACAGGCACGGCGCCGACGAAATTGAAGGTCGCGACTTCCTGCCGCGTGCCGACCACCTGGCCTTCCGCATTTCGAGCTGCAAGTGTGTTGACGTAGAAGACGCCGTTGGGCGCGCGGTACGGATAATTGTCGAACTTCTGGTGATAGGCTGTCATGTTGAGGCGCAGGCGGCCATCCAACATGATGTTCTTAAAGCCGATTTCGTAAGATCGGGATGTTTCCGCGGGAAGATTGAGAAAGCTTCGCTCCAGATTCGACGGGGCGATGTTGAAGTCGCCCACAACATTGATGCCGGGGCGCCAGGAACTGCCCGTGCTTGCATATAGCATCAAGTCCGGCGTGAAATTATGCTTGAGGGACGCGGCGTATATCCACTTTCCGGCATCCTGTCCGTCGTTCGCGACGGTGCGGCCGTCGATGACCAGAGCATTGTGCGAGATATAATCGATGCGCCGCAGACCACCCGAAACCTCGGTAGACTGGCCCAGATGCACGGTGAGGTTGCCGAAGAACGACTGTTCATGCGAGTCGCCCGCGCGATCAATTGTCGTCTCCACCAGCGTTGCGAGACCACCACCAAGTGCTGTCGGTAGCCGGACGGGCGTGCGGCGCGTGAGCCGCGTGGGAGAATTTGTTCGCTGATCGAAGAAGCCGAAGACATAATCCATCACGTCGAAAAGCCGGGCTTCATTCTGGACCCGGACCTCATGTGACGTCGATTTCGACCGGGAAACCGTGTCCTGCGTCACGTTTCGGCCGGGGAAGATCACGGCGGCGTCCGCCGATGTCCGCCCGATCACGCGCTGGTTATTGTGCTGGCCCTGATAGATCAGCACCTGCCCGGCCAGAATGGCCTCGGTTCGCCAGTTGTAGATGTTGTACAACTGGCTGTTCCGGCGGGGCACTCCCAGAATCGAAAGTCTGTCCTTGGTGCCAATATAGATCGGGCTGCTGGGCGCATCGGCGTTGACCTCGCTGAACGAGGCGACCTGGTCATAGGCGATCGAACTACGCTTCATGCGTTGATAGACGCCTTCCAGCTTGAGCCAGTCGAGTGGCTGTAGCAAGCCGCTGATACGTCCCGCCTTGGTGCGCGAATATGGGTCGCGGCCTCCGTAGCTGCGATCCAGCGGACGCACCCGGTCGCCTTCATTCTCATCCCATATTCCGGCCATTCGTATGGCGGCCAATCCCTCGATTATCGGCAGATTAAGGGCGGCCTTGTTATTCAAGGTGCCGATGTCGTTGGCCGTCATGTCGATGGTTCCACCGATCGCGTACAGATCGGGCTTCCGGGTTGTGACGGCGATCGAACCGGATGGCGATGCGCGTCCCCGCAACGTGCCTTGCGGACCTCGCTGCACTTCAATCTGGCCGACATCGAATAACTGCTGAAGAACGACGCCGGCGGCGATAGGCGCATCGTTGAGATAAAATTCCACGGTAGAGTTGAAGCCGCTGGCGGTGACGTCGAAATTGACCCCCCGCAATTTGGCGCTGCCTCCCACGCCGCTTGGATCGGAACTGAGCTGGAGACCGGGAACAATCGTCTGGACGTCCTTGAAGTCGCGGAAGTTCAGCTTGGCGATCTTCTCGGCAGTCACCGTGTCGATGACGGCCGGAACATCCTGTACATCCTCGTCGCGTCGACGCGCCTGGACGATGATGATGTCGTTGTCGGCAACGGCCAGCCCGTCCCGTGATTGCGCGGCCGCATCAAGCGGGAAAGCGCCCAGGCTGGTGGATGCAAGCAATATAGAACAGATTTTCCCCATTTTTTCCTCCCTAAAATATTGTTTTTATGTTTTATTTTGATCGCCCTGGCCCCCCGGACCGAAACGAAATGCCGCTGCCTATGCGGGGCGAAGCGCAGCGCCGTTGACTGATGATGATCTCCTGCTACGCCGCATCCGGCACGCTATCCGGCAGATGGCAGAGCGCGGCCGACCGGCAAGCGCCCGTGCGTTACGTGGCGCGGGCACTTGCCAAATCCGCAATTTTCGCGGCATTTTCCGATTAACGTATCGTGGATCGGGAGCAGGAAACGTGAACTGGCTGCGCCGCGGCATATTGGAGCTTTGGGCGATGGTCGTCCTGGCCGCCATCGTAGGCTTCCTCGGCCCTTTCGGAACATATGTTGAGGCAGAGTTCCCGGCCCGCGTCTGGATGTGGTTCATCCACCTCCTGGGCGCCTATATTCTGGTGCGTCCCACCATTTGGCTGCTCATGGCGATAGCTGCTGCAACATCCTTGCCGCGAAATGTGCTGCTTGCCTGGGGGGTCGTGCTTGCCAGCGTGCCGCTGGCGCTCATTTGGGGGTGGAGCGCGAGCGTGTTCTTCCAGGGGCTGAGCGGTTTCGCCGTTTTCTTACCCTTCGCTTTTTTGAGCGCCATTGCAATACTCACGATCGTTCTTGGCGCTAAGCTGATAGACGAAGGCTTGCGGCGTCGCCCGGTCGAGGCGGGCCAGCTCGGCGCGATCACTATAGCCGACCTCTCGACCCCCGATATTGTTGAGCCTGTTCAGGAGTGTACGCCGGGTGTTTCTGCCCCTGCCTTCCGATTAAATGCGCGTCTCGGTCGGAACTTTGAGGGGCCGATCCTCGCGCTCCAGAGCGAAGATCATTATGTGCGCGTCCACGGCATCAAGACGAGCGAGCTTCTCCTCCTTCGCCTTCGCGACGCCATCGCCGAAATGGATGATTGTCGGGGCCAGCAGGTGCATCGCAGTTGGTGGGTGGCTCAGGACGGGATAGCTTCGGTGGAAGCGGACGGTCGCAACCGCTCAATCACTCTTCTCAACGGACAAGTCGCGCCTGTGGCGCGCGAGTCGATTTCCATTCTGGAACGAAAGGGTTTCCTGCAATCCCCGCTATAGCCGTGTACAATTGATTGCTGACGGCCCCGGCGCCTGAGGAAGGAGGCCTGCGCAAGACGATGAACGGATCTGTATCCGAGGTTCGCGAACATGCGCTGCGAATAATATTCGAAGGCACCGGTCTTCAGATATCCGGTTTTGCCAAAGCTGTCTCCAAATCAGGGAGGCATATGGAGAATTCTGGAGTTTTCGCGAACAGGAGTTTACTAAACTCCCGGAAAAACTGGAGCGGGCGAAGGGATTCGAACCCTCGACCCCAACCTTGGCAAGGTTGTGCTCTACCCCTGAGCTACGCCCGCTCTGGCGGCCGGAGGATGTGTCCCTCTCGGCGGGTGGCGGGGAACTAGCAGCGCTTTCCGGGATCGGCAAGGGTAGAATTGCACAAAAATGAAATTCTCTCTCGCAACTATGAAAATTGGCGGTTTTCCAGGATTTTCCGAGAGATGCGCGACAGGCGGGAAAGGGATGCCGGTCCGGGAATCGACATGAGAAAGGGGAATCGCTCCCGTCCATCCTTTGGCGCATGGCGAATATCTGCTAGTCTGATGACTGGCATAAGATGTTTCTCCGGCAGGCGGGATCATTTGCCGTCGCCTTTCGTAATGACCAACGGATCAGCAGGGAGGATCAGCGATGACGTCCGATCATTTGACGCGCCGCGGCCTGTTGCGGGGCAGCGCTGCCCTTGCCGCATCAGGCCCCGTCCTGTCGCATGCACCAGCAGATGCCGCCGCGTCGACCCAGAGCCGCAAAGGACCCCCGATGACCCCCGTGGAACTTACCGTCAACGGTCGGGAGGTGCATCTGCAGCTCGATCCGCGCACCACCTTACTCGATATGCTGCGCGAGCATCTGCACCTTACCGGCACGAAGAAGGGGTGCGACCATGGCCAGTGCGGGGCCTGCACCGTCATTGTCGAGGGGCGGCGGATCAATAGCTGCCTGACGCTGGCCGTGATGCATGATGGGGAGAAGGTGACGACCATCGAAGGGCTGGGCACGGCCGAGGCGCTGCACCCGATGCAGCGCGCCTTCATCGTCCACGACGGCTATCAGTGCGGCTATTGCACGCCGGGACAGATTTGCTCGGCCGTGGCGGTGCTGGATGAGATCGAAGCGGGGGTCCCCAGCCATGTCACCGAAGATCTCGACAGGGTGGCGCTGAGCGACGTCGAACTGCGCGAGCGGATGAGCGGCAATATCTGCCGCTGTGCCGCCTATCCCAACATCATCGCCGCGATGCGCGACGTCGCTGGGGAGAAGCAGGCATGAAACCCTTCACCTATGAGCGCGCCGCGAGCGTGGAGGCGGCGGCGAAAGCGGCTGCCTCGGTCCAGGGCGCGCGCTTCATCGCCGGTGGCACCAACCTGCTCGACCTCATGAAACTGCAGATCGAGACGCCCCCTCATCTGATCGACGTCAATCATCTGGGCCTGGACCGGATCGAGAAGACGGACGGTGGCGGGCTGCGCATCGGCGCGCTCGTGCGCAACACGGATCTGGCGGCAGATCAGACTGTGCGCCGCGATTATGCGGTGCTCAGCCGCGCGCTGGTGGCTGGCGCGTCGGGGCAGCTCCGCAACAAGGCGACGACCGGGGGCAATCTGCTGCAACGGACCCGCTGCCCCTATTTCTATGACACGCGGATGCCCTGCAACAAGCGCCGGCCGGGTAGCGGCTGCGGCGCAATGCAGGGGATGAATCGCAGCCTTGCCATATTGGGCGTCAGCGATGCCTGCATCGCCCAGAATCCCAGTGACATGGCGGTGGCGATGCGGCTGCTCGACGCACAGGTGGACATGGTCGGCGCGGACGGGACGAAGCGTTCTGTCCCGATCGCCGACTTTCATCTGCTGCCCGGCGACACGCCGGAGAAGGAGACGGTTCTGAAGGCTGGTGAGATCATCACCTCGGTCACTTTGCCCAGGCCGATCGGTGGCGTTCATGTCTACCGCAAGGTGCGCGACCGCGCGTCCTACGCCTTTGCGCTGGTGTCGGTGGCGGCAGTGTTCGGGCAGGACGGTACAGCCCGCTTCGCCTTTGGCGGGATCGGTGCCAGGCCCTGGCGGGTCGATGCAGCCGATGCGGCGGCGAAGCAGGGAGCAAAGGCGGTAGCGGAGGCCGCGCTGGCGGGCGCCCGCACCACCCATCACAACGACTTCAAGAAGCTACTGGTCGAACGGACGCTGACATCCGTCTACCGGCAGCAGGAGGCACGGGCATGAAGTTCGACACGCCTGCGGGCAGCAACCCGATCGACAAGGGCCGGGTCGTCGGCATCCCCCACGACCGCATCGACGGCGCGGCCAAGGTGACGGGCAGTGCGCCCTATGCCTATGAACGGCACGACGCCGCACCCAATGCTGCCTATGGCTGGATCGTCGGTTCCGCCATCGCCACGGGCCGGATCGCCGCGATGGACTTGCGCGCAGCGGAAACGGCGCCGGGTGTGCTGGCTATCGTCACCCATGCCAATGCCGGAAAGCTTGGCAAGGGCAGTTTCAATACCGCCCCGCTGCTGGGCGGGCCGCAGATCGACCATTATGAGCAGGCGGTTGCGCTGGTCATCGCCGACACGCTGGAAAATGCGCGGGACGCGGCCCGGCTGGTGCGGATCGACTATGCGGCGACGGGCGGCAAGTTCGACCTGGCGGCGGAGCGGCTGAACGGTGTGATGCCGCCGGCGGGTTTCGGTGGCCCGGCCGATACCAGGGCGGGCGATTTTGACGCGGCCTTCGCCAAAGCAGCCGTGAAGGTCGAGCAGAGCTACACCACGCCCGACCATAGCCATGCGATGATGGAGCCGCACGCCACCACGGCGGCCTGGAACGGAGACAGGTTGACGCTCTGGACCGCAAACCAGATGGTCGCCTGGGGGGTGGGAGAGGTCGCCAAGACGCTGGGCATCCCGAAGGAGAATGTCCGCATCGTGGCGCCCTATATCGGCGGCGGTTTCGGTGCGAAGCTGTTCCTGCGCGCCGACGCCCTGCTGGCGGCATTGGGGGCGAAGCAGGTGGGGCGGCCGGTCAAGGTCGCCATTGCCCGGCCCCAGATCCCCAACAACACCACCCATCGCCCCGCGACCATCCAGCGCATCCGCCTGGGCGCGGGCAAGGACGGCGTGATCGACGCCATCGCGCATGAAGTCTGGTCGGGCGACTTGCCCGGCGGCGGCGCGGAATCGGCGGCGCAGCAGACGCGCCTCCTCTATCGCGGCGCCAACCGCATGACCGCGCACCGGCTCGTCACGCTGAACCTGCCCGAAGGCAACGCCATGCGCGCGCCGGGCGAGGCGGTCGGCCTGCTCGCGCTGGAAGTGGCGATGGATGAGCTGGCCGAGGCCTGCGGCGTCGATCCGGTCGAACTGCGCATCCGCAACGATGTGCAATATGATCCAGAGGTCGGTCCGCAACGCCCCTTTTCCAGCCGCAAGCTGGTGGAATGCCTGCGTGCCGGCGCTGACCGTTTCGGTTGGGACAAGCGCAATCCGAAACCCGGCCAGGTGCGCGACGGGCGCTGGCGGGTCGGCATGGGCGTGGCGGCGGCCTTCCGCAACAATCTCGTCGCCAAGTCGGGCGCGCGCATCGGCGTCGATGCGCGGGGCAGGGTTATCGTCGAAACCGACATGACCGATATCGGCACCGGCAGCTACACCATCATCGGCCAGACCGCGGCGGAGATGCTGGGCGTGCCGCTGGAACAGGTGACGGTGCGCCTCGGTGACAGCCGTTTCCCGGTGTCGGCGGGATCCGGCGGCCAATGGGGTGCGAACAGCTCGACGGCGGGCGTCTATGCCGCCGCCATGGCGCTGCGCGCGAAGCTGGCGGAAAAGGCGGGCTATCCCGCCGACCAGGCACAGTTTGAGGACGGCCTGGTGAAGCTGGACAACAAGTCGCAGACCCTCGCGGCGCTAGCGGGACGCGACGGCGTCTGGGCCGAGGACAGTATGGAATATGGCGACCTCGATAAACGCTATGCGCAGGGCACTTTCGGCGCGCATTTCTGCGAGGTGGGCGTCGATATCGACACGGCCGAAGTGCGCATCCGCCGGATGGGAGGGGCTTTCGCGGCCGGCCGCATCCTCAACCCCAAGTCTGCGCGCAGCCAGGTGATCGGCGCCATGACCATGGGCGTGGGCGCGGCGTTGATGGAGGCGCTGGACGTCGACACCCGCTTCGGCTTTTTCGTCAACCACGACATGGCCGAATATCTGGTGCCGGTCCATGCCGACATCCCCGATCAGGACGTGTTGTTCATCGACGAACTGGACGACAAAAGCTCGCCGATGAAGGCCAAGGGCGTGGGCGAACTGGGCATATGTGGCGCGGGCGCGGCGGTGGCCAATGCGATCTACAATGCAACGGGCCTCAGGCTGCGCGACTATCCGCTCACGATCGACAAGCTGCTCAAGGCGCAGGCGGCCTGAGCGGACGGATTGGGAATGTCTCATCACAGCGTCGTTCCCCGTCCAGTCCGGACCATGGAACTGGACCCTGGCCTGCGCCGGGGAACAGGCTGTCTTCGCTAAGTCCGATCTCAACCAAATTCGGGAGCTGTAACCCTCACACGAAATTCGCCGCTACCTCCGCCGGCACGCGCAATATGCGCCCCGATGCCTTGTCGATGATCGCCCAGGTGGATTTGGCCGCGACCTTCACCTTGCCGTCTGGGCCGCTGAACTCGATGAAGCGGTCGAAGCGCGCGCCGCGCGGTCCTTCAGGAATCCACGTACGCGCCGTCACCGTTTCCCCTTCGGTCACATTGCCGCGATAGTCGACCTCATGCCGGGTTACGACCCAGATATAGGCCTCGACATGGGCAGGATCGGCATCGCGCCGCCAATGCTCGACCGACACCTGTTCCATCCACTGGACCCAGACCGCGTTGTTCACATGGCCCAGCTCATCGATATGCTCTGGCAGGGCGGTGATCTGCTTGGTGAAGAATGACGCCATCAGCCCTCCACGCCCAATTGCCACAGGATGAAGGCGAACTCTTCCGCCGTCTCATGCAGGCTTTCGAACCGGCCCGACTTGCCGCCATGACCCGCGCCCATATTGGTCTTGAGCAGCAGCACATTGCCGTCCGTCTTGGTCGCGCGCAGCTTTGCCACCCATTTGGCCGGCTCCCAATAGGTGACGCGCGGGTCGTTGAGGCCCGCCGTCACCATAAGCGGCGGATAGGCCTGCACCGCAACGTTCGTATAGGGATCATAGCTCTGGATCGTCCGGAATGCCGCCGCATCCTCGATCGGATTGCCCCATTCGGGCCATTCGCCCGGCGTCAGCGGCAAAGTCTCGTCCAGCATCGTATTCAGCACATCGACGAAGGGCACATGCGCCACCACAGCGCCCCATAGGTCGGGATCGGAATTGACCACCGCGCCCATCAGTTCGCCGCCCGCCGATCCGCCCGAAATGCTGATCCGGCCCTTCGCCGTATAGCCGCGTTCGATCAACCCCTTGGCCACATCGACGAAATCGGTGAAGGTATTGACGCGCTTGTCCAGCTTGCCGTCCAGATACCATTGCTGGCCCAGATCGTCGCCGCCGCGAATATGGGCGATGGCAAAGGCGAAACCGCGATCGAGCAGCGACAGCCGGCTGGTCGAAAAACCCGGCTCCATCGCCAGCCCATAGGCGCCATAGCCATAGAGATGCAGCGGCGCGCTGCCGTCACGCGGGAAATCCTTCGGATAGACGATCGACACCGGAATTTCCGTGCCGTCCCGCGCCGCGATCATCAGCCGCTCGGCCGCATAGCGCGTGGCGTCATAGCCCGACGGAATCTCCTGAACCTTCAGCGTCTCCAGCTCACCCGTTTCCAGATGATAGTCGTAGATGGTGTCGGGCGTGACCATCGATTCATAGCCGATGCGCAATTTGGTCACGTCATATTCGGGATTGTCGTCCAGCGACGCCGAATAGCTGGCCTCCGGGAATGCTATGCGCTTGGGCGTGTGCGTCGCATAATCGCGCAACTCGATCTGGTCGAGGCCGTCCTGACGCCCCTCGGTGACGTAGAAGGTCTTGAACAGGGTGAAGTCGGTCAGATAGAAATGCGCGTCCGCCGCGATCACTTCCGTCCACTGGTCGGGCGCATCGAGCGTCGCCTTCACCAGCCGGAAATTGGGGTGGGTGTCATTGGTCTTGATGTAGAGCGTGCCGTCATGCTCATCGACATCGTATTCGCGGCCGGGTTTGCGGGCTGACACCAGCAGGGGTTCGGCGGTCGGATTGTCGGCGGGGATCAGCCAGGCTTCGCTTGTAACATGGTCGCCGGTCGCGATGACGATCCATTTCTCCGAGGAAGTGAGGCCTATCGAGACGCGGAATCCTTCGTCATCCTCGTGGAACAATTCGACATCGCTCGCGACATCCTGGCCCAGCCAGTGCAGCCGCGCATTGTCGGTTCGCCAATTCTCGTTGGCGAGGCCATAGAGCAGCCCCTTGCTGTCCGCCGTCCAGACCAGCGAGGACAATGTGTCGGGGATCACTTCGGGCAGGATCTCGCCGGTGAACAGATCCTTGATCCGCGCCTCGAACCGTTCCGATCCATTGGTGTCGATCGCATAGGCAAGGTAGCGGCCGTCGGGGCTGACCGACATGGCGCCGAGCCTGAAATATTCATGCCCCTCCGCCAGTGCCGGTTCGTCCAGGATCAACTGGTCATCACCGTCACCGGCGGGTTTGCGATACCATTTGCGATATTGCGCCCCGGTTTCGAAGGCGCGCCAATAGATATAGTCGCCATCCTTCTGGGGAACGCTGCTGTCATCTTCCTTGATGCGCCCCTTCATCTCCTGGAACAGCGTGTCGAGCAGCGGTTTGCGTGGCGCCATCGCGCCTTCGAACCAGGCGTTCTCCGCCTCCAGATAGGCCAGCACATCCTTGTCCTGGACATCGGGATAGTCCGGATCGCGCAGCCATGCCCAGGGGTCGTCGACCGTGATGCCATGATGCGTGAAGCTGTGTGCGCGGCGTTCGGCGACGGGGGGCAATGGGGAGGGCTGCGTTTGATCGGTCATTAACTATCCATGGTTCAGACGGGGCGGGGCGCTGGAATAAGCGCGCCTGCCCCTCTATGTTGTCGGCATTGTCGCCGGCGCAAGAGGCCGGAATGATCCAAGGCCAAATGATCCAGGGAAAGTTCGATGTCCAGTTATGAAGATCGCTTGAAGGCATTGCGTGCGCAATTGGTGCGCCAGAAGCTGGATGGCTTTGTGGTGCCGCTGACCGATGAGCATATGAGCGAATATGTCGGTGCCTATGCCCAGCGCCTGGCCTGGCTCACCGGATTCCAGGGGTCTGCGGGCAGTGCGGTGGTGCTGCCGGAGGAGGCCGCGATCTTCGTCGATGGCCGCTACACGCTCCAGGTGCGCGAGCAGGTGGATGGCGCCCACTGGCAATATGAAAGCGTGCCGCAAACCTCCATCGCCGCCTGGCTCAAGGATCATGCGGGGCAGGGTGCGCGCATCGGCTATGATCCCTGGCTCCACACCCGCGCCTGGGTTCTTCAGGCCACCGAAGCGCTGGCCGAGAAGGGCGCGATACTGGTGGCGGTCGACACCAACCCGGTCGACGCCATCTGGCCGGATCGTCCCGCCCGCAGCGACGCCAAGCTGGTGGTGCATGAAAACCGCTATGCCGGTCAGTCGGCGGCGGAGAAACGCGCCGCCATGGCCGACTGGCTGACCGCGCGGAAGGCGGATGCGGTCGTTCTGTCCGCGCTCGATTCGATTGCCTGGACCTTCAACATCCGGGGCAAGGATGTCGACCGCACACCCGTTGCCCTCGCTTATGCCATCGTCCATGCCGACGCGACCGCTGATCTTTATGTCGCGCCAGAGAAAATGGACGAGGCGGTCGCTCAGCATCTGGGCAATGCGGTGCGCGTCAGGGACGGTGTGAACTTCGCCGCCGCGCTCCAGGATTTCGCCGGAAAGACCGTGGTCGCCGACCCTGAGCGGGCGGTCGCTGCGATCTTCACCGGCCTTGATGAAGGCGGTGCGACCGTGCTGCCGCTGCGCGATCCGGCCGTGCTGCCCAAGGCGATCAAGAACGCCACCGAAATCGCTGGCCACAAGGCGGCGCAGGCGCGTGACGGCGCGGCGCTCAGCCGCTTCCTCCACTGGATCGCGGTCGAGGCGCCCAAGGGTGGTCTCACCGAACTTTCCGCCTCCGACCGGCTGGAGGCGTTCCGCAAGGACACCGGTCTCCTGGAAGACCTGTCCTTCGACACGATCAGCGGCGCCGGACCGAACGGCGCCGTTGTCCATTATCACGCCGAGGAAAAGACCAATCGCCCGATCGAGACCGGAACCCTCTATCTGGTCGATTCGGGCGGCCAGTATCGCGACGGCACCACCGACGTCACCCGCACCATCGCGATCGGTACGCCCACCGAAGAGATGAAGCGTCGTTTCACCCTGGTCCTGAAGGGGCATATCGCGCTCGCCCGCGCCGTCTTCCCCAAGGGCACGCGCGGCGGCCAGCTCGATGCGCTCGCCCGCCAATATCTCTGGGCCGAAGGGCTGGATTATGCCCATGGCACCGGTCATGGCGTCGGCAGCTTCCTGTCCGTGCATGAAGGGCCGCAGCGGATCGCAACCTTCGGCGGAGGCGACGAACCGCTGGCGGCAGGCATGATCCTTTCGAACGAGCCGGGCTATTACAAGGCTGGGGAGTACGGCATCCGCATCGAAAATCTGGTGCTGGTCGAACCGCGCGCGATAGCCGGCGCGGAAAAGGAGGTGCTGGGCTTCGAAACGCTGACCTTCGCGCCGATCGATCGCAACCTTGTCGCCACCGACCTGATGAGCGGTGACGAATGCGCCTGGTTCGACGCCTATCATGCAGCGGTGCTGGACCTTGTCGGACCACAGCTCGAAGGCGACGCGCTCGCCTGGCTCAAGGCTGCCTGCGCGCCGCTTTGAGGATCAGTCCTTCGGCTCCGGCGCGGGAGGCGGCGGCGACGCGCCTTCCCGCGCCTGGGTCTTGCGGCGGCGCAGATTGTCGCGCAACGCCTGCGCCAATCGTGCCTTTCGTTCGTCGTTCGTCTCAGCCATGATGACCCGCATAAGCAAAATGCATGTTCCGCCGCAAGTCGCCTTGACAAGGGCTGTATGGGCGGCCATAGGCCCGGCCTCCGCAGCGCGAACGGCGCTCAGGAGATGAATAGAGTGCTGCCGTAGCTCAGTGGTAGAGCGCATCCTTGGTAAGGCTGAGGTCGTGAGTTCAATCCTCACCGGCAGCACCATTTTCCGACATATATTCTGATACTTAGCATCCCCATCAAGGTGCGAAAGCAACCTTGTGGCGGGTTGCAAGGGTATTGGAAGGAACTGGAAGCAAGCGATCGGGAATCGACCGACAGGCTAAACGCAAGCGATAAGGCTGTGACGGGCATGACGGAGCCTTGTTGTTGATCGTGGTGCGCACGGACTTGCTCCGGATCACTCCTTGCAAACCCAGATCGCACCTCAGGCGGGCCGGAAGCCAGAGAAGCTAAATTTGTTCTTCGTCTTGTTCATCTCGGCTCCAGCTACTCATAAGTTGGAGCCTTCGGCAAACCCGGCGCGGTTCAGTTTCGTCATTTCATACGCAAATACTATGCGTTTGCTATTTTCCTGCTCTCGAATTCAAATGCGGTTCTGCCCTAGTTGAGGCGCAGCAGACGATTCGGCGCCGCGACTTTCGTGGCCCGACGCTTTGCGGGAGACATTTTATGCAGGACATCCTCTGGATTGGCCTCATCCTTGGCTTGCTGGCCGCGACGCTGGGCTACGTAGCCCTTTGCGACAATGCATAAGGGGGCACGACCATGACGATCGATCTCTGGCTGGCCGCACTGACGGCGCTCGGCCTCCTCCTTTATCTGGTGGCCGTGCTCGCACGCCCCGAACGCTTCTGAACGGGAGGCGGTAATCATGACATTCCAGGGATGGATATTGATCCTGGCCTTCGTCGGCATCCTGCTGGCGCTGGCGAAACCCGTCGGCCTCTGGCTCTTCGCGCTCTACGAAGGCCGCCGCACGCCGCTTCACGCCATATTCGGGCCAGTCGAGCGCGGCTTCTACAAGCTGTCCGGCATCGACCCGACCGAAGAACAGGGCTGGCGCCGCTATGCGGTCCACATGCTGATCTTCAACGCGGCTTTGTTGTTCTTCACCTATGCGATCGTGCGTTTGCAGGGCGTCCTGCCATTGAACCCGCTGGGTTATGCCGGGACGAGCGAGCATCTGGCGTTCAACACCGCGGTCAGCTTCACCACGAACACCAACTGGCAGAGCTATGCCGGCGAGTCGACCATGTCGAACCTCAGCCAGATGCTGGGCCTTACCATCCATAATTTCCTGTCGGCGGCGACCGGTATTGCGCTTGCTTTCGCGCTGTTCCGCGGTTTTGCCCGGCGTGAAACCACGGGCGTCGGCAATTTCTGGGCCGATATGACCCGCGTGACGCTGTACCTGCTGCTGCCGGCCTGCTTCGTCATCGCGATCTTCTATATCGCGAGCGGCGTGCCGCAGACGCTGGCCGGTTCGGTCGATGTGACCACGCTGGAAGGCGTGAAGCAGACGCTCGCCCTCGGCCCCGTCGCGGGGCAGGAGGCGATCAAGATGCTGGGCACCAACGGCGGTGGTTTCTTCAACGCCAACAGCGCCCATCCGTTCGAAAATCCGACAGAACTCACCAATTTCGTCCAGATGCTGTCCATCTTCCTCATCGGCTTCGGTCTCACCTACACTTTCGGTAAGGCTGTCGGCAATGTGCGGCAGGGCTGGGCGATATTGGCGGCCATGACGTTTTTGTTCCTCCTGGGCACGGCCGTCACTTACTGGCAGGAGGCGGCGGGCAACCCGGTGCTGCACCAATTGGGCATCGCCGGGGGCAATATGGAGGGGAAGGAAGTCCGCTTCGGCATCGCCGCCTCCGCCCTTTTCTCGGTGGTCACTACCGCAGCATCGTGCGGTGCGGTCAACGCGATGCATGACAGCTTCACGGCGCTGGGCGGCATGATCCCGCTGCTCAACATCCAGTTGGGTGAGGTCGTCGTCGGCGGCGTTGGTGCAGGGATATACGGCTTCTTGCTGTTCGCCATCCTCGCCGTGTTCGTCGCAGGTCTTATGGTTGGGCGTACACCCGAATATGTCGGCAAGAAGATCGAGAGCCGGGAGGTCAAGCTGGCGGTCCTTGCGATCGCTGTCCTGCCGCTGATTATCCTGGGCTTCACCGCCATCGCCAGCGTGCTGGACGTCGGTCTGGCCGGGCCGCTCAACAAGGGGCCGCATGGCTTCAGTGAGATTCTCTATGCATTCACTTCGGGTGTGGGCAACAATGGTTCGGCCTTTGCGGGTATCAGCGCCAACACGCCCTTCTACAATGGCATGTTGGGTGTCGCGATGTGGATCGGCCGCTTCTTCATCATCGTGCCGATGCTGGCCATTGCGGGCGGACTGGCGGCGAAGAAATACACGCCGGAAACCGCAGGCAGCTTCCCGACGACCGGTCCGCTCTGGACCGGGCTGCTGGTCGGCATCGTCCTGATCGTGGGTGGCCTCACCTTCCTGCCCAGCCTCGCCCTTGGCCCGATCGCCGATCATCTCGCGATGATCCGTGGCCAGCTTTTCTGAGAATCGGAGCATAAACATGGCACGCACCGCGTCCAAATCGCTCTTTACCGCTGACCTGATCGTACCTGCGATCGGCGACGCCTTCCGCAAACTCAATCCAAAGGAACTGATCCGGAACCCGGTGATGTTCACCACGGCCGTCGTGGCGACGCTCCTCACTGTCCTGCTCGCGGTCGGGCAGGACGGGCTTAGCATGGGCTTCAAGCTTCAGCTCGTCATCTGGCTCTGGCTCACGGTTCTCTTCGGTACTTTCGCCGAGGCGCTGGCCGAAGGGCGCGGCAAGGCGCAGGCCGCCTCGCTGCGCGCGACCAAGGCCGATCTCACCGCCAAGCGCCTGAAGGGCGATGGCCGCGAGATCGAGAATGTCGCTGCGAGCGTTCTGAAACTCGGTGACATCGTCCTGGTCGAGACGGGGGACCTGATCCCGTCCGACGGTGAAGTCGTCTCGGGCGTCGCGTCCGTCAACGAGGCGGCTATCACCGGCGAATCAGCGCCGGTGATTCGCGAGGCAGGCGGCGACCGTTCTGCCGTGACGGCCGGCACGCGCGTTATCTCCGACGAAATCCGGGTGCGCGTCACGGTGAATCCGGGGCAGGGCTTTCTCGATCGCATGATCGCGCTCGTCGAAGGCGCGGAACGTCAGAAGACGCCGAACGAGATCGCGCTCACGCTGCTGCTCGTCGGCCTTACGATCATCTTCCTGATCGCGGTCGGCACTATTCCGGGCTTTGCCAGCTATGCGGGCGGTTCGATCCCGGTGTCGATCCTGGCCGCGCTGCTCATCACCCTCATCCCGACCACCATCGCGGCGCTGCTGTCGGCGATCGGCATCGCCGGCATGGACCGGCTCGTGCGCTTCAACGTACTCGCCAAATCCGGGCGTGCGGTCGAGGCGGCGGGCGATATCGACGTGCTGCTGCTCGACAAGACGGGTACGATTACGGTGGGCGATCGTCAGGCGACGGAGTTTCGCGTCGTGGGCAGCGCCACGCAATCCGGCCTTGTCGAAGCGGCATTGCTTGCCAGCCTTGCCGACGAAACGCCGGAGGGCCGGTCGATCGTCCTGCTCGCTCGCGAGAAGTTCGGCCAGACGGCGCAGGCGCTGCCCGCAGGTGCAGAGGTCATTCCCTTCACGGCACAGACGCGCGTTTCAGGTGTCAGCTTCAATGGCTCCACCATTCAGAAGGGCGCGGTGGATTCGATATTGCGGGCCTATCCTGACGCCGCGAAGACCCGCGCGGCCGAGGAACTGCGTCGCATCAGCGACGAGATCGCCCGTGCAGGTGGCACGCCGCTTGCCGTGGCGAAGGATGGCGAACTTCTGGGCGCCATCTTCCTCAAGGACATCGTGAAGGCCGGCATCCGCGAGCGCTTCGGCGAACTGCGCATGATGGGCATCCGCACGGTCATGATAACCGGCGACAATCCACTGACCGCCGCCAGCATCGCGGCCGAGGCGGGTGTGGACGATTTCCTGGCGCAAGCCACGCCGGAGGACAAGCTGGCGCTGATCCGCAAGCAGCAGGAAGGCGGACGCCTTGTCGCCATGTGCGGTGACGGCACCAATGACGCTCCGGCGCTTGCGCAAGCGGACGTCGGCGTCGCCATGAATACCGGTACGCAGGCGGCGCGAGAGGCGGGCAACATGGTGGATCTCGACAGCGATCCGACCAAGCTGATCGAAGTCGTGGGCCTGGGCAAGCAGCTCCTCATGACCCGCGGTGCGCTCACGACCTTCTCGGTCGCCAACGACGTGGCCAAATATTTCGCGATCATCCCGGCCATGTTCGTGGTGCTCTATCCGAGTCTGGGCGTGCTCAACGTCATGGGCCTGGCGACGCCCCAGAGCGCCATCCTGTCCGCGATCATCTTCAACGCGCTCATCATCCCGCTGCTGGTGCCACTGGCGCTGAAAGGCGTGACCTATCGCCCGATCGGCGCCGGGCCGCTGCTGGCCCGCAACCTGGCGATCTACGGCCTTGGCGGCCTGATCGCGCCGTTTGTCGGCATCAAACTCATCGACCTGGCCGTCAATGGCCTTGGTCTGGCTTGAGGAACTTATCCATGAACAAGGACATACTCACTTCGCTCAGGCCTGCTTTGGTCATGACCGTCCTGTTCGCCATCCTGCTGGGGCTGGCCTATCCGCTTGCCCTGACCGGCATCGGCCAACTGGTCTTTCCATCGCAAGCCAATGGCAGCCTGATCGAGCAGGACGACAAAGTGGTCGGATCGAAGCTGATCGGCCAGGGCTTCGCCGCCGACCGCTATTTCACCTCGCGACCCTCGGCGGCGGGCAAGGGCTATGATGGCCTCGCTTCTTCGGGGTCGAACCTCGGTCCGACCAGTCAGGCGCTGGTCGACCGGGTAAAGGCGGATAGCGAAAAGCTCCGGCAGGCCAATCCCGGCAAGGCGGTTCCGGCGGACCTCGTAACGGCATCGGGGTCGGGCCTTGATCCCGATATCACGCCGGAAGCGGCCTATTATCAGGTCGACCGGATCGCGCGGGTTCGGGGCATGGAAGTGGTGAAGGTTCGCGCTCTGGTCGACCAGAGCATCGAAAAGCCCTTGCTTGGCCTTTTGGGGGAACCCCGCGTCAATGTCCTGGAAATCAATCGACGATTGGATCAGATCGGCGCTACCAAGTCTTGATGACTGATCCCACACGTCGCGACCCCGAAGCCTTCCTGCGCCAGGCGGCGCAGGAAGGTCGCGGCCGTCTCAAAATCTTCCTTGGTGCGGCGCCTGGTGTGGGCAAGACCTATGAGATGCTGACCGACGGTATGCAGCGTCGCAAATCGGGTATCGACGTTGTCGTGGGCGTCGTCGAGACCCATGGCCGCAAGGAAACCGAAGCGCTTCTGGCCGGTCATGAGATCATTGCGCGGCGCGACGTCGATCATAGGGGCCACCGGCTCGGCGAGATGGACATCGATGCCATCCTTGAACGTCGGCCCGCCCTCGTCCTAGTGGATGAGCTTGCCCACACCAACGCGGCAGGCAGCCGTCATCCCAAACGCTATCAGGACGTCGAGGAACTGCTGGACGCAGGCATAGACGTCTATTCGACGGTCAATATCCAGCATGTCGAAAGCCTTAATGATATCGTTGCTTCCTTCACCCGTGTCCGGGTGCGAGAGACCGTTCCGGATTCCATTCTCGAAATGGCCGAGATCGAGGTGGTGGACATCCCGCCGGACGAACTGATCGAGCGCCTGAAGGAAGGGAAGGTCTATATCCCGCAGGAAGCGACGCGGGCGCTCAGTCATTTCTTTTCGAAATCCAACCTGACCGCGCTCAGAGAAATGGCGTTGCGCACGGCTGCGCAGGCCGTCGATGCGCAGATGCTGGACTATGTACGCGCCCATGCTCTGGCGGGCAGTTTCGCTGCGGGTGATCGCATTCTCGTCGCGATCAGCGAGGCGCCGAGCGCGCAGGGACTGGTCCGCGCGGCCAAGCGCCTTGCCGATGGGCTCAAAGCACCCTGGTCCGCCGTCCATATCGAAACGCAGCGCAGCCTCGCCTTCACGGCGCAGGAGCGCGAGCAGTTGGCCGATACCATGGCGCTCGCCTCACGGCTGGGTGCAACAACCGCCGCCATTCCCGCGCCGACCGTGGTCGAAGGGCTTCGGCATTATGTAAGCGATGCCCGCGCAACCCAGATCGTGATCGGCAAATCGACCCGGTCCTGGTGGTTCGAGATGCGCCATGGATCGGTGGTCGACAAGCTGGTGCGCGAGATCGGCGATGTCGCCGTCCATGTCCTGCCCGGCGATGACGCGGCGCGCAGCCGGAAAGTCGCGAGCAAGGCCCCGGGAGCAAATTGGGGCAAGCCGATCGATTATCTCTGGTCGGCACTGATGATCGCGGGCATGACGACGCTTGGACGCCTGCTTGTCGAGAGCATCGACATCAGCAATATCGCCTTGCTCTACCTCATTCCAGTCATGTTCGCGGCTGCGTCCTTCGGCCTGCGTGCCGGTTTGTTTTCCGGCCTTGTCTCCAGCCTCGCCTATAATTTCTTCTTCCTGCCCCCCACCGGAACGCTCACAGTCAACAATCCCGAAAATGTCATCAGCATCCTCGTGCTGCTGGGTGTCGCCATCGTGACCAGCCAGTTTGCCGCGCGGGTGCGCGCGCAGGCGGATCTTGCCCAGTCCAGCGCGCGCCAGAATGCGGCGCTTGCGGGCTTTTCGCGTCAACTCACGGCGTCGGCCAGTCAGGAAGAACTGATGCAGGCCATCTGTGCGGAAGTGTCTCGCCTATTGTCCCTCCGCACCGTCCTGCTCCTTCCTTCGAGGGATGGCCCGCAACTGCGCGCAGCCTTTCCGCCGGAAGATCGGCTGGGGCAGATCGAAAAAGCCGCTGCGCAATGGGCGATGGACAATGAGCAGCCCGCCGGGCGCGGATCATCGACGCTGACGGCTTCCGACTGGCTGTTCCATCCGCTGCGCACCACGCGCGGCGTCCTGGGCGTGCTTGGCCTTGCGCGCGAAGATGCCGGCGCGCCTCTGCGATCGGACCAGATCCCTTTGCTCATGAGCCTCCTCGACCAGGCCTCCATCGCGTTCGATCGCATGGCGCTTGAGGAAGAAATGCTCGACGCCCGGCAGATACGCGAGCGGGATCGGCTGCGTTCCGCGCTGCTGTCGTCGGTCAGCCACGACCTGCGCACGCCGCTTACGACGATCATCTCGGCCATACATGAGTTAAAGCGCCAGCAGCCATCGGACCTGCTCGATTCGGTGGCGGCGGAGGCGCAGCGCCTCAATCGCTTCGTCGCCAATCTGCTCGACATGGCACGCGTGGAGGCTGGCGCCTTGCCGCTCAAGGTTGAACCCACCGATCTGTTCGATGCGGTGGCAGGTGCAGTCCATGATACGCGCCAATCCCTTGTCGGACATGACGTGAAGGTCGATATCCTGCCCGATATCCCGCTCGTCCGGGTCGATCCGACATTGCTGCACCATTGCCTCATCAACCTCCTCGACAATGCCGGTCGCTATGCCGACCCCGGCACGCCCGTCCTGGTCAGGGGGCGACGGTTGCCCGACGCGATCGCTCTCTCGGTCCTCGACCAGGGGCCGGGCATTCCTTCCGGCGCGGAAGCGCGCGTCTTCGACACGTTCACGCGGCTGGAAGGTTCGGATCGGGCCAAGCACGGCACGGGCCTTGGCCTCGCTATCGTCAAGGGCTTTGCGGAGGCCATGGGCCTTACCGTTTCCGCCGCAAATAATGACGAGCCTTTCGGCGCCTGCTTCACCATCACCATCCCGCAGGCGCTCATCATTACCGATTTGCCCCAAAAGGACATATTATGAAAGTGCGTCACAAGGTGCTGATCGTCGATGACGAGCCACATATCCGCAAGCTGATCCAGGCCGCTCTGGCGCGGGTCGATTATGCCACGATCGAAGCGGGAAATGCGCGCGATGCGTTGGAAAAGCTCAAGGAAGAGCGTCCCGACATCAGTCTGCTGGACTTGGGGCTGCCCGATCGCGACGGGCTGGAACTGGTTCCTCTCTTCAAGCAGCAATCCGACACGACGCTCATTATCGTATCGGCGAGAGATGCGACCGACCAGAAGGTCGCGGCACTGGATCTGGGCGCGGACGACTATCTGACCAAGCCGTTCGATACCGAGGAACTTCTGGCCCGTGTCCGCGTGGCGCTCCGCAACCGCATGACCAAGGACGGCGGCGTGACCATGGTGCGGGCAGGGGATGTCGAGATCGACCTTATTGCACGGATCGTTCTTAAGGCTGGCAAGGAAGTGCATCTGACGCCCAAGGAATATGCCGTACTCGCCCAGCTTGCCAAATTTCCGGGCCGGGTCATCACCCATGAGCAGATCATGGCGCATGTCTGGCCCAACGAAATGGAGCATCATGTAGAATATCTGCGGGTGCTGGTGCGGACGCTGCGTCAGAAGCTGGAAGCCGATCCCCAGCGGCCGAGGATCATCGGAAACGAGTTGGGCATCGGGTATCGGCTGCGCTTCAATGTCGAGGGCGAGACCGAGGAGTTCGCCCCTGGCAGCGCCTGAATAGCCTCTGCCGTCATCGCCGGAGGGGCATCGACTGCATGTTCAGATCTCGACCTGCGATCCCAGCTCCACCACGCGGTTGGTTGGCAGTTTGAAAAATTCCATCGGCGTTTCTGCGTTGCGGATCATCCACGCGAAGACCTTCTCGCGCCAGATTGCCATGCCAGGCCTTTCCGAGGGAATAAGCGTCTGGCGGCTGAGGAAATAGCTGGTGTCGCTGATGTTGATGGGACCGCCGCACCCGTTCACCATCTTCATGGCGGCCGGGACGTCCACATCCTCCATGAAGCCGTGACGCCAGACGATCCTGTAGAAACCCTCACCCCAGTCCGTGACCTCATCACGGCCGGTAAGCGGCAGATGCGGCACGCCCTCTGTCTGTATGGTCAGGATGATGACCCGCTCATGCAGCACCTTGTTATGCTTCACATTGTGCAGCAGGGCGGGGGGAACGCCCTCGACGCGGGACGAGAGGAAAATGGCCGTGCCAGGCACGCGCTTCAAGGATTGCGACACCGACTGGATGAACAGCGGCACTTCCATCGCGCCTTCGTTCATATAATGGCGCATGATCGCGCGACCCTTCGACCAGGTGGTGAGCGCCACGAAGGTGATAGCGGCGACCAGCAGCGGGAACCAGCCGCCATCGGGTATCTTGGTCGCGTTCGAGGCAAAATAGGCGCCGTCGATCAGCAGGAACAGACCTGTCGTCGCCCCCGCAAGGAGCGGATTCCAACGCCAGACGCTGAAGGTGAGCACGCCCATCATGCAGGCGGTGATGACCATCGTGCCGGTGACGGCGATGCCATAGGCCGCCGCAAGGTTGCTGGACGATTTGAAGCCGAGCACCAGCAGCAGGACCAGGACGAGCAGCGCCCAGTTGACCAGTGGCACATAGATCTGTCCCGCCGCCGCCGCGCTGGTATGCTCAATCCTGAGGCGTGGCAGGAAACCCAGTTGCACGGCCTGCTGCGTGACCGAGAAGGCGCCGGAGATGACGGCCTGACTGGCGATCACCGTGGCCATGGTTGCGAGGATGACCAGCGGCAGGCGCGCCCATTCCGGCGCGAGGAGGAAGAAGGGATTGGCGGCCGCCGCCGGATTGTCGAGGAGGAGCGCGCCCTGGCCCATATAGTTAAGAAGAAGACAGGGGAAGGCGGCATAGAGCCAGGAAATGCTGATCGCCTTTCGACCGAAATGCCCCATGTCCGCATAGAGGGCCTCCGCGCCCGTCACCGCCAGCACGACCGAACCCAAAGCCAGGAAGGCGAGCTTGGGATCGATGAGGAAGAAATGAACCGCCCAATAGGGATTGATGATCCCGATGATCGATGGATGCCGGATCAGGTTCACGACACCAAGGCCGGCAAGGACAAGGAAATAGACGATCATGATCGGGCCGAAGAGCGCCCCGACCTTTGCCGTGCCATGCTTCTGGATAACGAACAGTCCAATCAGGATGATCGTCGCGATGGGCAGGACATAGGCTTCAAAGCTGCTGTTCACGACCGTCAGGCCTTCTATGGCGGATAGCACCGACATGGCCGGCGTGATGATCGCGTCACCATAGAATAAGGCGGTCGCCAGAACGCCCAGCATCGCAATGGCCGGCGTCCATCTCGTCTCGCCCAGCGTGCGCGAGATGAGGGCGAGGAGGGCCATGCTGCCGCCTTCGCCCTTATTGTCGGCGCGCATCACGATGAACACATATTTGAGCGTGACGAGGAGCGTCATCGTCCAGAAGATCAGGGAGAGCACGCCGAAAATATGATCGGGATCGACCGCCAGCGGATGATGGCCAACGAAGCTTTCCTTGAGGGCGTAGAGCGGCGAGGTGCCGATATCGCCGAACACGACGCCCAGCGCGCCAAGGGCGAGGACAGGCAGCTTTCCGTGCGAGCCGTCTCCGTGGCCCGGAGCGTCGCCCGGTTGGTCCGTCATCAGAATATCAACTCGCCTTGTTGGAAGCCCTTCATCGCACGAAGCCGCATTTCGTTTCCATATAAGCTTTTCGGCATCCGCATATGAATCGCATATGATGTGGTGGGAAATGCGAAAAATCGCGCGGAATCCTATGCAATTTCAACGCAAACCAGCTTTTCTCAATCTCCAGTTTCTATGCGCTGATGCGTATGTGAGAGGCCTCTTTTGAGAGGTACTCGTCATGGTTCAGTGGCATGAAAAACTTCCGACAAGGATCGGATTGAGGCTCGCCGGCCTGGCGCTTCTGGGATCGGCCTGGATGGAAGGTGGACTGCTGCAAAGCATCGTTGCGGCCAATCCGTCAGCCGAAGCCTCCATACAGCAAATATTGCTGGCCGCTCTCATGTTCATGAGTGCGAGCGGGGGTATGCTCCTGGCCATCGTGGGCGCCGGTCTCTGAAAGCCTGTGAGTGTCTCGGATCGCTGGGCGTCCTCATTCCCACCTATCGTCTGCGGAACGTGGGTGAGACGATAGACGCCTATGATGATAATTTCAGGCGAAGCGGGCAGATTGGGATTTCGAGCCGGATTTCTTTCAGTAGAATGTCAGCCGCATGGTCGACGACCAGGTGAGGCTCACTTGCATCCTGAGGATCTGCGCCACCCTCAGGCTCTCTTCACTATATTGTATCTCGCGGCGGACTGCCTCTGTCGTGCGGGCGCTCCCGTGTAAAATCTGTCCCATAGCGCTTCCACTCACTGCACCATCAAATGCCGGGCCCTAAACACTTAGACCAGCCCAAGCCGCGTCAGTTCGCCCAGCAGTGTCTGGGGCATGGCGTCCAGATCGTCTGCCTCGCCGTTGCCCAGGTCCGGCGGCGCGTCCTTGTCATCTAGATAGCGCCAACCCTGATGCGCGCGTTTCGGCATGGCGCGCACGGGGATGAGCGTCGGTTCCAGTCTGATCCAGTAGCGCCCCTGTCCCGTCTCCTGAAACCCCAGCAAAGGGCTGCGGCCGACCAGCATATGACCGTGAACCCAGAAGAGCGAACCGCCAGTCAGTTCCTCGATCCGCTTGGGCAGGTAACGGGTGGTGAGCCGGGCTTCGCCCTCATGGCTTTCCAGCCAGGCGCGTAGAGAGGCGGGGCTTTCGCTCTGGAAGGCGATCTTGGTGAGGTGCAAAGGCATGGAACGTCCTACATGGGCGTTCGCGTCACCCCGTCAATCCCGCAGCCGTCGCCAGACCCAGGAAAGCGAAGAATCCCATCGAATCGGTAATCATGGTGACGAAGATGGAGGAGGCGACCGCCGGGTCGAGGTTCATCCGGTCGAAGGCGAGCGGCACTGCCGCGCCGGCCAGGCCCGCCGTCACGATATTGGTCATCATCGCCGCGGCAATCACGCCGCCCAGCGCCATATTCTGGAACACCAGCGCTACCCCGATTCCCAGCACCAACGCCACGGTCGACCCGTTGAGCAGCGCCACGCGAATCTCGCGCAATATGGTGCGGCGGGCGTTCGATCCGGTGATCTGGTTGGTGGCGAGCGCGCGCACCGTGACCGCCATGGTCTGGCTGCCGGCATTGCCGCCCACGCCCGCGACGATCGGCATCAGCGTGGCCAGCGCCACCATCTTCTGGATCGTGCCCTCGAAAATGCCGATGATGGTAGACGCGACCAGCGCGGTCAGCAAATTGGTGAGCAGCCAGCGCACCCGTGCGCGATAGCTGTCCATCACCGGTTCGTTGATGTCGCCTTCGCCCGCGCCCGACAGGCGCAGGATATCCTCGCCCGCTTCCTCGGAAATGATGTGGACGATATCATCGACCGTAATCATGCCGACCAGCCGCCCCGATGCATCGACGACAGCGGCGGAGATCAGCGCATATTTCTGGAAGCGCAGCGCCACTTCTTCCTGGTCCATATCGACCGGGATCAACGTCTGCTCGCGTTTCATCAGATCGGCCATGGCGATGCCGCGCGGGCAGGTGAGCACCCAGCTCAACTGACAGGTGCCGATCGGCTTGTGTGCGACATCGACGACGAAGATTTCCCAGAAATCGCTGGTCAGATCCTGATTGTCGCGCAGATAGTCGATCACCTGGCCGACCGTCATATGCGCGGGCACCGCGACCAGGTCGCGCTGCATCAGGCGGCCGGCGGATTCTTCGGGGTAGGAGAGGGCGCTCTCGATCGCGGCGCGATCCTCCGGGTCGAGCGCTTCGAGGACGGCCTGTTGGTCAGCCTCCTCCATGTCCTCGATAATCGCGACGGCGTCGTCGGTATCCAGTTCGGATGCGAACTCGGCCACCTGTTCGGGGGCCAGCGCGCCGATCAGGTCGTCGCGGACATAGTCGTTGAGTTCGGACAGAACCTCCGCGCCGACCAGATCGCCCAGCGCTGCGGCTACCTTCGCGCGGCGTTCAGAAGGCGTCAGTTCAAGAAGGTCGGCGATATCGGCGGGGTGGAGTGGCGACACTAGGTCGCGCGCTGTTTCATTGTCGCCTTCCTCCACCGCGTCGAGCACGGCGGACAGAAATTCGGGCTTCAGGCGATCGTCCTCATCATGGCTGGCTTCCGCCGCCTCGATCAAGGTCTCGTCAAATTCGTCCCCGTGCAGAAGGGGTTCGGCGGAATCGCCGCGCTCGCTCATGGCGTCCCCTACTGTCCGGTTCCTGTAACATTTTGCCGCTTTCGCCGATGCACAAGGGAAATGCAATGGGGAGAGAGCGCTTCCATCGCCTTCATTAGCCTTTATATGGGCTCATCCCAACCTTCCCCGGCAAGAGAGGATTCCCATGGCCGACGAAACGCTTACCCTTACCCTCGACAGCGGCGGCGACGTCGTCATCAAGCTGCGCCCGGACCTGGCACCCGGCCATGTCGAGCGCATTACCACGCTGGCCAAGGACGGCTTCTATGACGGCGTGGTCTTCCACCGCGTCATCCCCGGCTTCATGGCGCAGGGCGGCGATCCGACCGGCACCGGCATGGGCGGGTCGAAGCTGCCCGACATCAAGGCGGAATTCAGCCGCGAACCGCATATTCGCGGCGTCTGCTCGATGGCCCGTTCGTCTAACCCGAACAGCGCCAACAGCCAGTTCTTCATCTGCTTCGACGACGCGACCTTCCTGGACGGCCAGTACACCGTCTGGGGCGAAGTCACGTCGGGCATGGACCATGTCGATGCCCTGCCCAAGGGCGAGCCGCCGCGCGCACCCGGCAAGATCGTCAAGGCGACCGTCGCCTAAGACTAATCGGTTCGTATCGAGCGAAGTCGAGACATGCTTCTCGACTTCGCTCGAAGCGGACGGAGCTCAGGGCGCCTTGCGCGCCATGCCGTCCGTCATGGAAATGGCCTTGGACCCTTCCACGCCATTGTCCGCATCGCCCGTTTCGGGCGGCGGCACATAGGCGCCGATCGTTTCGATATGCCAGCGCCTTTGTTCCTCGGTCGATCCGGGAACGTCATTGACCCGGCGCAGCGTCACTTGCCGCAGCGTGTAGAAGGGTTTGCCATTGGCCTTGATGCGGCCATAGACCTGCACTGGCACGGTCACATAGACGGAACCGGCTGCGCCATCGGGTTCGGACGGTGCGCCGATATTGGCGTGAATCTCGCCGAAGCCACGGAAGCGCGCTTCGAAATGCGCATCATCCTGCGCCCCGATCACACTGTCCGGATTCCACAGATCCTGAGCGTCTCCGAACCGTTTTTCTTCCAGCAGCCCATAATAGCCCTGCACCACCTGGGCGGCGCCCTGAGCGCTGTCAGGCGCGATCGATCCTTCGGCGATCGGCGCAGGATTGACCGGCAGACCGCCGGGCGTGCCCGGCGCGGGCGGGGTGAGCGGTTCCATCAGCGCCATCGCCTCGGCACGGACATTATTTTCGACCTGCGTGGCGTTGACGCCATTGGCCAGATTGTCGATCGCGCTCTCCTCCCGCCCGTCGCAGGCCGCGACGAGCAGGAGAGGGAGGAGCGTAGCGGTCTGTATCGCTCTCCGCATCACTCCGGACGCACCCGGCCTGCCGGGTCGCGACCACCGCCCGATCGTACCGGCCGGTCGGCGCGGAAGCCGGGCGAGGGGCGGGCGCCCCATTCGCGCTGCGGGCGTGGCTGGTTCATTTGCGGGCGTCCTTGTTGCGGTGGGCGAATACCAGGTTGGGGTGTCGGTTGCGCGCCATTATTGCCGCGCCAGCGGCCTGGTCCGCGATCGCCGTCCGCGCCGCGCGGTGGGCGTGGCGAAGTCCAGTTGCCGTTGCCATCTCTTGGCGGACGCGGCGGCGTCCAATTGCCGGTGCCGGGCGGGCGGTTGCGATCACGATCCCGCCATTTGCCGTCCCGTCCGGGGCCGCGCCAGCGGCCGTCATCGGGGCGATTCCCGCGTCGGCCTTCCCAATAGTGGCGCTGGCCATCATTCCAGCGGTGGCGTCGACCACCCCGATCATAGACATAATAGCCGTTACCTGGATAGTAGAAGCCGTCATACCAGCCATAGCCGCCCGGATAATAGCCGGGGCTATAATAAGGGTCGTAATAGCCGCCGCCATAATAGCCGCTGCCTACACTCACTCCGCCATAGCCATAGCCGTCGTCATAGGCGCAGCCGCCGAGGACCAGCGCGCCGGCAAGGCCCATGGCGGCGAGAAACCTTCGTGCGGTTCCAGTCATCGCCTGTCTCCTTAACAGTCCTTCTGATGACGGGATAACGCCCTCAGTTTGAATTGGTTGTGAATGGGTAGGGGATCGGCGCGCAAGCATTTATTCCCCGTTCAGAAAAGTCGCCTTTCGTTCATCGGGCTGACAGGAACCGTGTTCTTTCCGTCACATAATCGGCTTTTGACCGATTTTTGCGATCCGTTCAGGAAACCTTCGAGCAGGCTTGGCCATTTCTTCCCTGTCGCCCGGTCGCTTGCAGCGCCGGACAGGCGGCCCGGCGGGTCCACACCGCCGCTAGAAAACCCAACAGACAAAAAGGGTCATACCCATGAAGACATTGCTTTTCACGGCAGCCATTGCTGCGTCCCTGCTTCCTGCCGCCGCTTTGGCCCAAGAGGATACAGGCTCCACCCGCCGCATCGAGCCTTATGTCGGCATCTTGGGCGGCGTGCATAATTTCGACAGCGAAACCGGTAAGGAAGGCATTCCGCCTGTGGGCTACAAAGGCCGCTTGGTGGAGGGCGTCGCCGGTGTAAACTATAATGTCGCCGGTCCGATCGTACTGGGCGTCGAGGGCACGGCCTCAAAAGGCGTGTCCGGTGACATTGACTGGGAATATGGCGTGGCGGGCCGCGCCGGGATCAAGGCGGGCAAGGACAGCCTGATCTTTGGCAAGGTCGGTTACAAGTGGGTCAATTTCGACGCGCTCGGCCCCGACAGCCCGGATTTCCATGGCACCACCTATGGCGCGGGCGTCGAGTTGTCGCCGGCGGACATGGGCAGTTCGGCCCAGAGCAGCAATATCCGCCTGCGTGTCCAGGCCGATACGATGGGTAATTTCCGCTCGATCCGTCCGATGGCGGGCGTCGTCGCGAAATTCTGACCTGAAGGCGGAACGGGCGCGAGTCGCCCGTTCCGTCCTGCGCCGGTCTTCTCCCGCAAAGGGAGTCGGGGTGCGGAACGGCGTTCAGGACTGCCGCCGTTCCGCATTCCCGCCGTAGCTTTTAGCGCTGCCAGCTCGAATCGATCCGATCGATCACTCGCACCATCGCCTGGAAATCGGGCACGCCCGGCCCGACCGGCAACTGTATGCCGGCCAGATCGCGTTGATGCACGGCGATCACTTCTGGCGGGATATCGATCAGTGTCCCTGCCGCGCCCGCCGCCACCTGGATCTCGCAGGCGCGTTGCAGTGACCAGTGCTTCAAAAAAGCCTCGGGCAGGGAAGACGCCATCACCAGGGTTCCATGGTTGCGCAGCATCATGATGCGCTTGTCGCCCAGATGCGCGATCAGCCGCTCGCCCTCATCGGGGCGAATCGTGACCCCTTCAAAGTCGTGATAGGCGATATGGCCAATGAAGGCCGCGGCGTAGAAGCTGATCGGCCGCAACCCTTCTGTCGTGGCGCTCACCGCCATGCCGGCGGTCGTGTGGGTATGGATGATGCAATGGGCGTCGGGCAGATGCCGGTGGAAAACACTGTGCTGGGTGAAGCCCGCGCGGTTGACCGGATAGGGGCTGCCATCCAGCACATGGCCATCGATATCGATCTTGACCAGGTTGGATGCCGTAACCTCGTGATAGCCCAGGCCGAAGGGGTTGATGAGGAAGGCGTTATCCTCCCCCGGTACGCGCAGGGTGATGTGGTTGTAGATGAGTTCCGACCAGCCCATATGGTCGAAGATACGGTAGCAGGCAGCAAGTTGCTGGCGCGCCTCCCATTCTTGTGGGGACATGTTGGGCGTTTGTGCGGCTGTTGCCATGGCGATCCTCCTGTCTATTTTGTTGGCGCACTATCGGTCGGCTTGTCGCAAAAGTCGAGGTTGCGGCCTTTAGGGTTGAATTTACGCGCTTGCGCTGGTAGGGCGCCGCCCACATGGCGCGGGGCGACCTGCGACGACTCACTGGCTTTGCTATTCGGTCGGGCCGTCGGGAAAGAGATATTGTCCCGGCGAACCGCTCGTTTTTGATTGGAGATTGACGGACTTATGCAGATCATCGTTCGCGACAATAATGTCGACCAGGCCCTCCGCGCGCTCAAGAAGAAGCTGCAGCGTGAAGGCGTGTATCGCGAAATGAAGCTGCGTCGTCATTATGAGAAGCCGTCGGAAAAGCGCGCCCGTGAAAAGGCAGCCGCTGTCCGCCGGGCTCGTAAGATGGAGCGCAAGCGCGCCGAGCGCGACGGCGTCCGTTAAGGTCGCCTTCAACGGGGTCTGCCACTGGGCGGCCCCGTTTGCCTGCTGAATTTCTGCCCTTCGAAATTGCGAGATTTGTCGCCATGTCCACGACGGCCGTTCCCCTTCGTCCTATCGCCAAGGGATCGCTGACGCGGCTCTGGATCGGCGTTGCCGTCGTTGCGCTGGCCGCAGGCGGCCTGGCCTGGGCAGGACAACAGGGTGTCGCGGCGTCGCCGGCGGCTTTCCTCGCGCAGAACGCCCACGCTACTGGCGTGGAGACGACCGAATCGGGTTTGCAGTACAAGGTGCTGGAAGAAGGCACGGGCGCCAGCCCGACCACTGCGGACGTGGCGCTGGTCGGTTATAAGGGCACGCTGCTCAACGGCACCGTCTTCGATGAGAATCCGCAGGCGCCGATGCCGATCGATGGCGTCGTGCCGGGTTTCTCGGAAGGCCTGCAGAAGATGAAGAAGGGCGGCAAGTACCGCCTCTGGATTCCGCCGCAGCTTGGCTATGGCGATGCGGACAATGGCCCGATACCCGGCGGTTCGGTGCTGGTGTTCGACGTCACGCTGCACGACTTCAAGTCGAAGGCGGAACTGATGCAGTTGCAGCAGCAGATGATGCAGCAGCAGGGTGGTATCCCGCAGCCGGGTCGGTGATCCGCACAGCCAGATGAGTCGAAGAAGGGGCCGCGTTTGTCGGCCCCTTTTCTTTGGTCGGCTCAGCGCGGCTCGCGATAGGCGGTGTCGGCCGTTGTGCCGAAGGCCAGCGCATCGGCGCTACCGATCTTCGCCTCGCCGGCGAACAATTGGTCCAGCCGCGCCTTGATGTCCTGTCGATAGGCGGCGCTGGCAACCGATCGCGGTGCCGATACTTCGATGTCGCAGGCGATGGCGCCCTTGATCCGCTCGATCGCCGTATCATCCAATATGCCGGCGTTCCGCAACTCCAGGCATAATTGCAACAGCCCCACGGCCGTTGCCTGGGCACGCATACCCACATTGGTGAGGTCGAAATGCAGCTTCTTCTGCTTGTCCAGGCCCATGGTCATGGTGCGACTCCTCTCAGACAATTCAAGCTATCATGAGAGAGAAGCACTGGACAGCCAGGACGTTCCATCATTGCATGGCCTTGTCGCTGTCCTACCGGCATGTCGGGTGATAAAAGCAGTGGTGCGCGCGTGGCCTGGGCTATGCGCGAACGATAATTTCCAACTTTTGTTCGGAAATGTCGAAATTTACGGGAAATGTGCGAAGTTAAGCGTCCGACCCTTGCGGGGGCCGCGCTCCGGCTTTGGCCTCCAGCGCCTTGGATCGTTCTTCCAGATAGACTTTGATCATCGCCACGATCGGGTCGGCCAGGAACAGGCCGATGAGGCCAAACAGCGCGCCGAACAGGATTTGCGCACCCAATACCAGCGCTGGGGCCAGGTCGGTGGCGCGCTTGGCTACCATCGGCACGATCAGATAGCCATCGACGATCTGTACCGCCAGATAGACGCCGAAGGCATAAAGGCCGGTATCGACCCCCGCCGAAAAGCCTACCAGCACGATCAATATGCCTGAGATGATTGATCCGATATTGGGCAGGAAGGCGAAGAGACCGGTAAGGATGCCCAGCAGCCCCGCCATCGGCACCCCGCCCGCCCAGAGCAGCAGCCAGGTGCCCACGCCTTCGACCGTCATGCCGATGATTCGCCCGAACATCAGCCGGCGCAGGGTCCAGCCCATCTTGTCGGCGATGCTGTAGAAATGGCCGCGTGCCTCCATCGGCAGCATCCAGGCGACACCGCGTTCATACAGCTTTGGCTCGATCGCGATGAAGATGGCGAGCACCAGCATCATCACCGCGCTGGTGATCGCGCCCACCGCCGTACCGACCGCCGCCGTCACCCGGCCCATCGAATTCATCGCTTGGCTCGCCAGACTTTTGAGATCATCGGGCGTCGTCGTGACGCCCAGTTGCTGCATCCAGCCGCCAATCCGCGTCACCTGCGTTTCGACAATGGTGCGCATCGCTTGTGCCTGCGCGGCGAGGTTCGATCCGGTGAGATAGAAGGTATAGGCCAGGAAGGCGACGGCGCCGATCAGGACGATGGCCAGCCGCCATCCCCGGCCGATCGGCAGCACCCGGCCCAAGAGCCGCGTGCCCCCGTCCATCATGGTTGCCAGCACCAGCGCGCCCATGACCAGCATCAACGGTTGCGCGAGCAACACGATCAGCGCCACGGCAATAGCCAACGCGAACCACACACTGGCGCGTTTCAGTTCATGCTGGACCAGCGGGCTGCGGACTTCGCTGGGACCGGGGGCTTCGACATGATGCTGTCTGTCGCTCAAGATCCGATGCCCCTTGTTTCCGTCTATTTCGGTGGTGCAACGCTCTCCGGTCGCAGGCTGTTCCCCGCGCGGCCGCCGCGGAAAGCATGAAACCAGCTCAGCGGGTTCCAGCTAGCGTCGCCATCAAGCGAGAAGGTGATGAACTCCGCGCGGCCGCCGATCGCTTCCCACGGCACCGGCCCGCCCAGGCCGTTCTCTTCCAGCGGCGCGCGGCTGTCGGCGCTGTTGTCGCGATTGTCGCCCATCAAGAAGACGTGGTCTGCTGGCACCCGCACCGGCCCATACCAGTCGAGCGCGCTCGGCCCCATATCGATTACCACATAGGTTTTGCCGTTGGGCAGGATTTCCTGCCGCACCGGCAATTCGCAATAGTCGCGGCCATCCTTGCCGGTCACGCGCGCGCCGGGGAATTGCAGCGGAGAGCAAGGCGCATTGCCATCGACGGGGATGCGGATTGGCTTCAGTATCTTTTGCGGCACCGCGACGCCGTTCAGGATGACCTGGCCGCCGCGCACCTCAATGATGTCGCCGGGCAGGCCGATGACGCGCTTGATATAATCTTCGCGCCGATTTTGGGGTGAGACGATGACGATGTCGCCCCGTTCGGGCAACCGGCCCAGGATGCGACCTTTCAGGAAGGGCAGGGGGTGGAAGCTGGGCGAGACATAGGACCAGCCATAGGGGAATTTGCTCACCACCAGTCGGTCGCCGGTCAGCAGCACCGGCATCATCGATTCGGACGGGATGTAGAAAGGCTTGGCGACGAAACTATGGAAGGCCAGCACCGCCAGGATGAGGAGCGTGATGCTCTTCACCTCATGCCACCAGTTGACCGACGGCTTGCCCTCCTCGCCCTCTTGCTGCGTGTCCGGGGCTGGCTGGTCTTCGGGCAGGTTGATGGCGGTCACGTCTCGTGTCTCGCTGCTATCGTCGGGATGCGGCATCATAGAGGCAGCGCTTCGATGATGACGAAGGCCTGCGCCCATGGATGATCGTCGGTGAGCGTCAGATGAATGACAGGCTTGTGGCCGGCAGGCACCATCGATTCGAGCCGTGCCAGCGCGCCGCCGGTCAGCTTCAGTGTCGGCGCGCCCGACGGCGCGTTGACCACGCCGATATCCTTCATAAACACCCCGGCCTTGAAGCCGGTGCCGACGGCCTTGGAAAAGGCTTCCTTGGCGGCGAAGCGCTTGGCCAGTGTTCCCGCCTTGGTGAAGGGGCGGCGATTGGCCTTGGTCTGTTCGACGTCAGTGAATACGCGCTGCTCGAACCGCGCGCCGAAACGCTCGAGCGAATGCTGGATGCGCTCGATATTGCAGAGGTCGGAGCCGAGGCCGATGATCATGAGTCCTCCCCGGTACGGGGAGGGGGACCGCCAGCGAAGCTGGTGGTGGAGGGGGGCGGCGGGCAGGGAGCCGCATGAAGCCAGCCCCCTCCACCAGCCTGTGGCTGGTCCCTCTCTCCGTGCCGGAGAGGACTCACCGCGCCAGATCCATCTGCCGGCGCATTTCGCGGATGCTGCCCTCCAATCCGCCGAAGATTGCCTCGCCGATCAGGAAATGGCCGATATTGAGTTCGGCGATTTGCGGGATGGCCGCGATCGGCGCGACATTGTCGAAGGTCAGGCCGTGGCCGGCATGGGGTTCGATCCCGTTCTTGGCCGCCAGCGCCGCCGCGTCGGCAATCCGCCGCAGTTCTGATGCGCGCGCCTCGCCGGTCAGATGCGCATAGGCACCGGTATGGAACTCCACGACGGGCGCACCCAGCTTGATCGCGGCCGCGATTTGGGCCGCGTCGGCTTCGATGAACAGGCTGACTCGGATGCCCGCTTCACTCAGTGCAGTTACGATAGGTGCCAGTGCCTCAATCTGTCTTGCGGCGTCGAGGCCGCCCTCGGTGGTGCGCTCCTCGCGCTTTTCCGGTACGATGCAGGCGGCGTGTGGCTTGTGCTTTAGTGCGATCGCCAGCATCTCCTGCGTTGCTGCCATCTCCAGATTGAGCGGCACGTCGAGCGCGGCCATCAGCATGGCGATGTCCTCATCCCGAATATGCCGTCGGTCTTCGCGCAGATGTGCGGTGATGCCGTCGGCCCCGGCCTTCGCCGCCAGCAACGCCGCTTTGACCGGATCGGGATGCTCTCCCCCCCGTGCGTTGCGGATGGTCGCCACATGGTCGATATTGACGCCAAGGCGAAGGTGCGAGGGGGCGTTGGGCATGGGACCTATTGTTTCCGGCTGCCTGGTTTGATCGCCGGGATCGCCGCCAGTTCGGGCGGAATGGCGTCGGCATCATAGACCGGGAAGTTGATGCTCACGAGCGGGTAGAAGGGTACGCCCAGATCCACTTCGCCGGCCGAACGGTCCACCAGCGCGACTTCGGCGACGACTACGCCACCGTCCTTTTCGACCGCATCGATCGCCTGGCGCGAGGACAGGCCGGTAGTGACGACATCCTCGACCATCAACACTTTCTGTCCGGGCGATATGGTGAAGCCGCGACGCAGCTCGAAAACGCCTTCGGGACGCTCCAGGAACACGGCGTCCTTATCCAGCGCGCGGCCGACCTCATGGCCGATGATGAGGCCGCCCATCGCCGGCGAAACCACCAGATCGATCTCCTGCCGCAACTCGCGGGGCAGTTTCTGCACCGTGGCGCGGGCCAGCTTGCCGGCGCGTTCGGCGTTCATCAGCACCCGCGCGCATTGCAGATAATTGCCGCTGCGGCGGCCCGACGACAGGATGAAATGCCCTTCGAGCAGCGCGCCCGCTGCCCGGAATTCCGCCAATATTTCCTCGTCAGTCATGCTGTCCATTAATCCTGTCGCGCCGATCCGGCGCCTGTTCGCGTCCCGGTCCGTTGCCTTGCATCAAAAAGGAGCGCGCCTGCGCGTTCCGTCCGCGCCCCTGTGCGCGGACCTGCGAAATAGGCGGGCGGGGGGTGCGTTGCAACAGCGAAGAAAATCTGCTCCATCTGTGCTTGAGGCGGGCGGAAACCCTGCCTATAAGCCGCGACAGAACCGGACGAGTGAAGGCCATGCACGAAAAGTGGGCCTTCGTTGCAGCGGCGCCAAGGGGTTAGGGGTATGAAGAGGCTATGAAGAAGGTGAAATCGCTCGTTCTCGCCGGGTTATTGGCTTTTGCGCCCGCCATGGCGATGAACGGTCCTGCTTTTGCACAGGATGAGGCCACCGCTGTCGCACCGGCTGCGGGCAATGTTGCCGCTCCAGCCGAATCGGTCGCCAATGCCGCCACGCCGGCTGCCGCAGCAGCCCCGGCCGCTAAGGTCGCGGCTCCACCTCGGATGAAACCGACCGAAGGCATCGGTATGCCTCGTCCGGGCGAAATCACCTTGCAGGAGCAGTTCACCGAAACCGGCAAGACCGCGCGCTGGTTGCATGACAAGATGTTGGTGCCGCTGATCTTCGCGATCTCGATCTTCGTCCTGATTCTGATGCTCTATGCGATGTGGAAATTCCGGGCCAGCGCCAACCCGGTGCCGTCGAAAACATCGCACAACACCTTTATCGAAGTGATCTGGACGGTCGTTCCGGTTCTGATCCTGCTGGTGATCGCGGTGCCCTCGATCGGCTTGCTCGCGGACCAGTATAAGCCCGCGCCGAAAGATGCGTTGACCGTCAAGGTCACCGGATATCAATGGTATTGGGGTTATGAATATCCCGATGCGGGCATCCCCGAATTCGTATCGAACATGCAGACGAAGGAGCAGGCCGCCGCCAATGGTGAGCCTTATCTTCTCTCGCCCGACAATCGCCTGGTCCTGCCGGTCGGCCGTCCGATCAAACTCATCATCACCGGCGCGGATGTGATTCACAGCTTTGCGGTGCCTTCGCTCTGGGTGAAGATGGATGCGGTGCCGGGCCGCCTCAATGAAAAGAGCTTCACCATCGAGAAGCCGGGCGTCTATTACGGCCAATGTTCCGAACTGTGCGGCGCGCGCCACGGCTTCATGCCGATCGCGATCGAGGCGCTGCCGCCTGCGCAGTTTGACCAGTGGGTGCTCTCACAGGGCGGTTCGCTGAAGAAAGAAGGGGCGGCAACGACCGCCCAGGCCGCTCCGGCCAATGGCGAAAAAAAGATTTGATGCAGGGGTAGGAACGCCATGACCACCATCACAGCCGATCATCATAGCGATCATGCTCACGACCATCATGATGCCGATCACAAGCCGGCCTTCTTCCAGCGCTGGTTCATGTCCACCAATCACAAGGACATCGGCACCCTCTATCTTATCTTTGCCATCATCGCGGGCATCATCGGTGGCGGTATCTCCGGCCTGATGCGTGCGGAACTGGCGCATCCGGGCATCCAATATCTTCATACATGGGCGATGTGGTCCGATGGTCCGAGCGCTACGCTCGACCAGGCTTATCATCTGTGGAACGTGCTCATCACCGCGCATGGCCTCATCATGGTGTTCTTCATGGTGATGCCGGCGATGATCGGCGGGTTTGGCAACTGGTTCGTGCCGATCATGATCGGCGCGCCGGACATGGCCTTCCCGCGAATGAACAATATCAGCTTCTGGCTGCTCATTCCGGCTTTTGCCCTGTTGCTCGGCTCGACTTTCGTTCCCGGTGGCACCGGCAATGGCGCGGGCACGGGCTGGACCGTCTATGCCCCGCTCTCGACCAGCGGGTCTGCCGGGCCTGCCGTGGACATGGCGATCCTGTCGCTCCATATTGCTGGCGCCAGCTCGATCCTGGGCGCGATCAACTTCATCACCACCATCCTCAACATGCGGGCGCCGGGCATGACCCTGCACAAGATGCCGCTGTTCGTCTGGTCGGTGCTGGTCACGGCTTTCCTGCTGTTGCTGGCTCTTCCGGTTCTGGCCGCCGCGATCACCATGCTGCTGACCGATCGCAATTTCGGCACGACTTTCTATGATGCGGCTGGCGGCGGCGATCCCGAACTCTACCAGCATCTCTTCTGGTTCTTCGGCCATCCCGAAGTTTACATCATGATCCTGCCGGGCTTCGGCATCGTCAGCCAGATCGTCTCGACCTTCTCGAAGAAGCCGGTGTTCGGCTATCTCGGCATGGCCTACGCCATGGTGGCGATCGGTGTCGTCGGCTTCGTCGTCTGGGCGCACCACATGTTCACCACCGGCATGAGCGTGAACGTGAAGATGTACTTCACCGCCGCGACGATGGTTATCGCTGTTCCGACGGGTATCAAGATATTCTCGTGGATCGCGACCATCTGGGGCGGATCGATCAGCTACAAGACGCCGATGATGTGGGCGCTGGGCTTCATCTTCCTCTTCACCGTGGGTGGCGTCACCGGCGTCGTGCTGGCCAATGGCGGGGTCGATGACGTGCTGCACGACACCTATTATGTCGTCGCGCACTTTCACTATGTTCTGTCGCTGGGCGCGGTATTCGGCCTGTTCGCCGGCTTCTACTACTGGTTCCCGAAGATGTCGGGCCGCATGTATAATGAGTTTCTCGGCCACCTTCACTTCTGGGTGTTCTTCATTGGCGTGAACGTGCTGTTCTTCCCGATGCATTTCCTGGGATTGTCGGGTATGCCGCGTCGCTACCCCGACTATCCTGAGGCGTTCGCCTATTGGAACGGCATTGCCAGCCATGGCTATGAAATCATGGCTGGCGCCATGGTGATTTTCTTCATCAACCTGATCTGGTCGCTCGTCGCCGGCAAGAAGGCAGAGGGCAATCCCTGGGGTGAAGGCGCAACGACGCTGGAATGGACGCTGTCCAGCCCGCCGCCCTTCCACCAGTTCGAAACGCTGCCGGTCGTCGATTGACGATCGGAGGGTGAGTGCGTCCGGTTCCGGCCGGGCGCGCCACGCATAGGGCAGGCACCGGGGTAGGACCGTCTGTCCATTGCGGGAATCGGCCCGCACCTTTATGGCGCGCCTGGCCGATTGAAGAGGAGTTTATGGCAAGTTCGCCGATCATGTCCGGGATGAGTGCGCCCGCAATGCCTGCCCATTGGCGGGATTTCGTTGCCCTCACCAAGCCGCGCGTCATGACCTTGGTCGTGTTCACGGGCCTGTGCGGCCTGCTTGCGGCGCCGGGACATATTCATCCGGTTCTGGCCTTTACCGCCATTCTCTGCATCGCTCTGGGCGCCGGCGCGGCCGCCACGCTCAATCAGTGGTGGGAAGCGGATATCGACGCCAAGATGAAGCGCACCGCCAACCGGCCGCTGCCTGCGGGCCGCATGGACCGGCAATCGGCGCTGCATTTTGGGGTCGGCCTGGCCGTCTTCTCGGTCATCCTGATGGGGATTGCGACCAACTGGCTCGCCGCTGCGGTGCTGACCGTCTCGATCCTCTTCTATGTCTTCATCTACACCATCTGGCTCAAGCCGCGGACGGCGCAGAATATCGTGATCGGTGGCGCGGCGGGCGCTTTCCCGCCAGTGATCGGCTGGGCCACCGTGACCGGCGACATCAGTGCATTGCCAGTCGCGCTCTTCCTGCTGATCTTCTTTTGGACGCCGCCGCATTTCTGGGCGCTCGCCCTGTACGTGCGGCCAGACTATGCCGCCGCCGGCATCCCGATGATGCCTGTCGTCGCGGGCGAGCGCACGACTCGTCGCCAGATCTGGCTCTATACCGCGATCATGGCGGTTGCCGCTCTGGCGCCGGTGCTGATGCGGCTGACTGGCGCGATCTATGGTGTCTCGGCACTGCTCGGCACGGCGCTGTTCGCGTTCTTCGCCTTTAAAGTCTATCGCAGTCGCGAAACCGATCCCGCGCGCATGGCGCAGGAAAAGCGGCTGTTCAAATATTCGATACTCTATCTTTTCCTGTTGTTTGGGGCGGTGGTCGTGGACCGCTGGCTGCTGCTGTGACGCCGGAGGAGCAGGACCAGATCCGTGCCCGGCAGAAGTCGCGCGCAATCATCACCGGATTGCTCCTGGGCTTCCTGGCCATCCTCTTCTTCGCCATCACCCTGGCGAAGATAGGCGCGAGCCATAATATCTGATGGCGACGCTGCCCCCTTCGCCCTTCGACCGGGAACGGCGCAATCGCCGGACATTGGTGGCGATGGCGGGTATCGGCCTGGCGATGCTGGGCCTGGGGTTCGCGTCCGTGCCGCTCTATCGCATCTTCTGCGAGCGGACGGGCTTCGGCGGGACGACCCAGCGGGCGGAAGCGTCGACACATGTGCAGGTGGCGACTGGCCACACCCTGTCGATCCGCTTCGATTCGAACGTCCAACCGGGGATGCCGTGGAAATTCTATCCCGAACATCCGACCGATACCGTGACCATAGGGGCAAAGGACATGGCGATCTTTATCGCCAAGAACATGTCCGACGAGCCGGTGACGGGCACCGCCAGCTTCAATGTCACCCCCATCCAGGCGGGCGCCTATTTCACCAAGATTCAATGCTTCTGCTTCACCGAGCAGACGCTGCAGCCCGGTGAGGAGGTGCGGATGCCCGTCCTCTATTACGTCGATCCGAAAATCCTCGACGATCCGGATAACAAGGATACGCAAGAGATAACGCTGAGCTACACTTTCTACCCTGTTGAGCAGGGCCGGAAGGCAAGCTAAGGAAAATAGCCAAGAACAGGAGCAGGGAAGAGCAGGTCATGGCAGGCGCAAAGAATCACGATTATCACATCCTTCCACCCAGCATCTGGCCGCTGTTCGGCTCCATGTCGGCGCTGGTCATGGCGTCGGGCGCCATCATGTGGATGCACCCCGATGCGATGGGGCCGGGCGGTGGCTGGATCTTCCTGATCGGCGTGGCCGGCGTACTCTTCACCATGTTCAGTTGGTGGGGCAATGTGGTTGGGGAAGCCCATGCCGGCGACCATACGCCGGTGGTGCAACTCCATCTGCGCTACGGCATGATCCTGTTCATCGCCTCCGAAGTAATGTTCTTCGTTGGCTGGTTCTGGGCCTTTTTCGACTTCTCGCTGTTCCCCAGCCAACTCGCACCGATCGACGGGCTGTTCCCGTCCAAGGGCGTGGAGGTGATGAATGCGTTCGAACTTCCCCTGCTCAACACGCTGATCCTGCTTTGCTCGGGCACTACCGTCACCTGGGCGCATCATGCGCTGATCCATGGTGATCGTGACGGCCTGATCAAGGGGCTGTGGTGCACCATCATTCTGGGCGCGCTGTTCAGCAGTATCCAGGCCTATGAATATGCCCATGCGCCGTTCGGTTTCGGCGGCAATCCCTATAGTTCGGCTTTCTACATGGCGACCGGTTTCCACGGTTTCCATGTTCTGGTCGGCACCATTTTCCTGACCGTGAACCTGGTCCGCGCCTATAAGGGGCACTTCACGCCGCGCCAGCATTTCGGCTTCGAAGCTGCGGCCTGGTACTGGCATTTCGTCGACGTGGTGTGGCTGTTCCTCTTTGTTGCCATCTATGTCTGGGGCGGCTGGGGCGCGCCGGTCCATGGAGGCTGAGAAGCGGCCTTGAGCCTGACATGAAATGCGGCCGGGGCGTACTGCTCCGGCCGTTTTCTTTTGCCGCGCTGGCGGCTATTGAGGAGCGGTCATGACCGAGCAGCCCGATCCCGCCCATGCCCCGCGCATCCCCGTGATCCCGACCGTCCTCGTTACGCTGGCGGTGCTGGTGATGATCGCCTTGGGGGTGTGGCAGCTTCAACGCCGCGCCGAGAAGGCGGAGGCCCTTGCCCTTGCGGCTGCCAATCCCGGCCGCCCTGCCGTCGCATTTCCGAAGCTGCCCCCTGTCGAACCCGACATTCTCTTCCGCCCCTCGTCGGTCCATTGCCTGGCCGTTGAGAGTTGGCAGGTGGAGGCTGGCCGTGCCGCTGATGGATCGACTGGCTATCGCCATGTCGCCCATTGTTCGACCGGGGCAGAAGGGCCGGGCGTGCTGGTCGCGGTGGGCGTCGGCCAAAAGCCCGATGACAGGCCCGCCTGGACGGGCGGTCAAGTGGAAGGCTGGATCAGTCAGGAGCCTGACCATCGCGCATTGTTGACGCGGCTCGGTGGGAAGGCTGCACCCTTGCGGCCGATGTTGATCGCGCGCCAGGCGCCTGCCGGCCTCAAGCCCGTTGCGCCGCCCGCCGCGACCGACCTGCCCAACAACCATCTGGCTTATGCTGTGCAATGGTTCTTCTTCGCGGCGATCGCGGTCATCATCTATATTCTGGCCCTGCGCCGTCGGAACACGCAGAAATCGGCCTAAACGCTTGCTCCCTGGCGCGGGTGCCGCTACCGCGCTTTCCCATTATGCAATATCAGAGCACCAGGGGGAGCGCGCCGTCGCTCGGGTTCGAGGATGTGACGCTAGCGGGGCTGGCGTCCGATGGCGGCCTTTATCTCCCGACAAGCTGGCCCGCTTTCACGGCCGAACAGATTCGTGCGCTGGCCGGTCTTTCCTATGTCGAAACTGCCGTCCGGGTGATGAGCCCCTTTGTTGCGGGTTCGCTGACGGATGACGAACTGCGTGAACTGTGTACTGCCGCCTATGGCCGTTTCAGCCATCAGGCCGTGACACCGCTGGTCCAGCTCGACCATCAGCATTGGGTGTTGGAGCTGTTTCATGGCCCCACGCTTGCCTTCAAGGATGTGGCGCTGCAACTGCTCGGCCAGTTGTTCGAGCGTTTCCTGTCGCGTCGTGACGATCATCTCACCATCGTCGGTGCGACTTCGGGTGATACCGGATCGGCGGCGATCGATGCCGTTGCGGGCCGTGCGAAGATCGACATCTTCATGCTCCATCCCGACGGTCGCGTCTCCGACGTGCAGCGTCGGCAGATGACGACCGTGCGCGCACCCAACGTCTACAATATTGCCATCGACGGCAGTTTCGACGATGCGCAGGCGCTGGTGAAGGCGATGTTCAACGACAGCGACTTCAAGAGCCGTTTCAACCTGTCGGCCGTGAACAGCATCAACTGGGCGCGGTTGATGGCGCAGGTCGTCTATTATTTCTACGTGGCTGTCCGTCTGGGGACGCCTGAGCGGGAAGTTGCCTTCTCCGTCCCCACCGGCAATTTCGGCGACGTGTTCGCGGGCTATGTCGCGGCGAAGATGGGGTTGCCGGTCGCGAAGCTGATTGTTGCCACCAACGTCAACGACATCCTTCATCGCGCGCTGGCCGATGGCGACTACAGCCAGGGTCAGGTCGTGCCGACCGCAACGCCGAGCATGGACATCCAGGTCAGCTCGAACTTCGAGCGGCTTTTGTTCGACGCGGGCGGCCGTGATGGCCTGGCGCTTGCCGAACAGATGCGCGGTTTCGAGACCAGCAAGGCGATGCGCCTCACCAAGGCGCAACGTGAGGGTGCGTCGCGGATCTTCCGGTCGGCGCGGATCGACGCCGATGACATGACCATGGCGATGCGCTGGGCTTATGACGCCGCTGGGCAGGTGATCGATCCGCATAGCGCAATCGGTCTGGCCGCTGCGCGCCAAGCGGGCGTGAACGCATCGGTTCCGGTGGTGACGCTGGCGACCGCACATCCGGCGAAGTTCCCGGATGCCGTCGAACGCGCCACCGGCACCCGGCCGCCGCTTTCGCCGCGCGTGGGTGATTTGTTCTCGCGCGAGGAACGCTATGCCAAGCTCCCCGCGACCTTCGAGGCGATCACCGCCTATGTCGCCGAGCGTGCGACACCGCGCGGCTGACGAGGCAGGTTTGGAACTCAAGACCCTCATCGGCGAACCTTGGTCCGATTATGGACTGATCGATTCGGGGAATGGCCGCAAGCTGGAGCGCTATGGTCGCTTCCGTTTCATCCGTCCCGAGCCGCAGGCCATGTGGGCGCCCGCCACGACCGACTGGCGCGCCGACGGCGAGTTCATTCCGGGTTCCGACGAGGATGGCGGCGGCCGCTGGTATTATGAAAAACCCGTCCCGGCAGAGGGCTGGCCGCTCCACTGGAAGGAAGTGACCTTCCAGTCTAGCTGCACGCCCTTCCGTCATCTGGGCTTCTTTCCTGACATGGCGCCGATCTGGGATGATCTGCGCGGCGCCATCGCCGACAAGCAAGCATCGGAATCCGGGGCCGAGGTGATGAACCTGTTCGGCTATACCGGCGTCGGCACGCTAGCCCTGTCGGCGGGCGGTGCTCGCATGGTTCATGTCGACGCTTCGAAGAAATCGGTGGCCCAGGCTCGCGCCAATGCTGCCCTGTCCGGCATGGAAGACCGTCCCGTCCGCTGGATCGTTGAGGATGCCGCCAAGTTCGTCGCGCGCGAGGTGCGCCGCCGCCGCCGCTATGACGGCATTTTGCTCGATCCGCCCAAATATGGCCGCGGACCTGACGGCGAAGTGTGGCGGCTGGAGGAAGACTTGCCCGGTCTCATCGCCAATTGCCGCGCGTTGCTGGATGCCGACAGCCGTTTTCTGTTCCTGACGGTCTATGCCGTGCGCATGTCGGCCCTGGCGATCGGTGAATTGTTGCGGCAGGCATTCGTAGACCTGCCCGGCACGGTCGAGGCGGGCGAACTGGCCGTGCGGGAGGAAGCGCGAGGCATCGCCCTGCCCACCGCGATATGGGCGCGTTGGCGGCGCTGAACATCGCTTCGCCCTTTTCGGGTTGAGCGCTCCGGCGCGCTCCGGCATGACTATGTCCATGCGTCCTATACCCGTCTTTGCCGCCGCTTTGTCTCCAATGGTTCTGTTGGCATCCTGCGTTAGCCCACCGAGCCGTCCGCCGGCACCTGGGCAGTCCACGCCCACAATGCGTCCGGCTCAACCATCGGCACAGCAATCCCCTGCGGCGACACCAGTGCCGCTAGCGGCGGCGTGGGAGGATCGTCCGTTCACGCCGGGTAACTGGACCTATCGGCCTGAGGCCAACGGCAGTGCTGCGTTGTTCGGATCGTCGGCCCAACCTCTATTCACTTTACGCTGTGACCGGGCGAGCCGTCGCATCACAGCCCTGCGTGTCGGTGCGGGGCAAGGGGCGATGCTGGTTCGCACCAGCTATGGCGCGGTCAGTTGGCCGGCCACGTCTGACGCCAGCGGACAGCCACAGACCGTCGCGGCGCGCGCGGCCACCGACACGGTGCTGGATCAGGTCGCCTATAGTCGTGGCAAGATCGGTGTGGAGGTGCAGGGATTGGCGCCGCTCGTTCTGCCCGCCTGGGCGGAGCCAGCGCGCGTGATCGAGGATTGCCGAATCTGAGGGGAATATGCGTCGTCGAGGAACGACGCGCAGACGGACAATTATGATTCCAAAAAAGAATAATACAAGTCTTGAAGATGGAATCCGTCTGATTCACATTTCGCTTCGTGGCCGGATGAAGGTTTGATCCAACGCCGGGCACGCGGGCTCAACAAAGCGAAAGGAGGTGATCCGATGTCTCATGGTTCAGCAATGGGGTCGGTCAAGTCCATTCGGGAAGTGCGCCGCTGAGCGACGCCATAGCGTCGATCCTCCATCAGAGACTCTGAGCGCCGATACACAGGCCTTTATCTCAGGCCAGTTCTTCTGACGGTAGATAGCGCGACACACATTTCCCTTGGGCGGCGCTTTTGGCCGCTGACCATGTCAATGATGGGCCGTCGGGGGTTATCTGCCCGGCGGCCCCTCTCATTTTTGCGCGACCTGCGGAGAGATGGCGGATCTGCCGGAGTGCGGCTTTCTGTTCGATCACGGCCGCCATCGTACCTTCTCACCAAAAGATCGCGTGCTGAATTGTCTTCAGCGCTCCACCCCTTTTGCTTTGCCCCAAGCACGCGCGGCGGTGTAGCCGAGATAGCCGGTACCGAAGAGGGCATAGAGCGGTTCGGGCAGGGCATTGAGGTAGGCGCGCATCCCGGCGGTAATCGCCGCCGCCACGTCGGGCCGCACGCCTGCTATCAGTCCCATCGGCACCGACCATAGCAGCAAGGCATACATGACATAGAGGAAAGCGGGGCGAGCGCGGATCGCCCAGGGGTCGCTATTGTCCTCACTGGTTTGAGCCATCTTGTCCATCCTTAACCAATACGGTTTGCAAGCCAGCCATAAAGGAAGGCTTCGTTGGCGGGGCGGCTTTCGGCCAGGGCGATATAGCGTTCGCCCTGCAGCGCTTCGAGCGCCTTGAGCAGTACCCTGTCGCCGACTGCCCCGCGCAGGGTGTGGAAAGCGCGAAGTGCGCTCAGAGTACGCGCGCCGAGGATGCGGTCGACCTTGAGATCGGGATAATCTTTCTGGTTGCGATTAAGCGCATTGAGTGCGCGCTGGAAGAAGCTGGTTGCGGTGGCGACGCCCATATTGACCGCGGTGTCGAATAGTTCGGCGGCGATTGACCAGCTTATTTCTGCGGCGAAGGCATAACCCGGCTGATCCCAGTAGAGCCGGCGGTAAAGGGCTTCGGCTACACTGCGGGGCAGCGTCTTCATGTCGCCGGCATAGCCGTTTGCACGCGCCACTGTCTGGGTGATGCCCATATTGGTGGGGCCGCCACGATCGGCCGGATGATTGCTATAGCCGCCTTCGCGGGCGATGACCTCGTCGACCAGGTTTGAAATGCCCATGCGTTGCCTCCTTATGGTTGAAAGAGGCGAATCATTTATCCCATATGGTTTGTTGTAGGACAGGAGAAAATCGACACATGGAAGATATTGTCATGGCAAGACGTTTGGCCTGATCGACCTGCAGAAAAATATGGCCTTCCCGAAGAGGAAGAAAAGCGATGATCGCTGTCCTGCTCATTAGGGTCAGGACCCATTGATCTGAGAGGCGTAATCTGATTCAGGCTCCACAAGGAGACTGATTATGAGCGACCTGTATTGGCTGACGGACGAGCAGATGGCTCGGTTTGAGCCCTTTTTTCCTAAGAGCCATGGCAAGCCGAGGGTCGACGACCGTCGCGTGCTCAGCGGGATCATCTTTGTCAATCGCAATGGCTTGAGGTGGCGGGATGCGCCCCGTGAGTATGGTCCAGCCAAGACGCTTTACAATCGCTGGAAGCGCTGGGGTGAAAAGGGTGTCTTCATCGCGATGATGGATGGCCTGTCTGCCAGAGGCGCCGAGCGCAAGACGATCATGATCGATGCGACCTATCTCAAAGCGCACCGTACGGCATCAAGCCTGCGGGTAAAAAAGGGGGGCCTGGTCGGCTGATCGGTCGCACGAAAGGCGGCATGAATACCAAGCTGCACGCCGTGACCGACGCCAGGGGCCGTCCGATCAGCTTCTTCATGACGGCGGGTCAGGTCAGCGATTACACCGGAGCCGCGGCTTTGCTGGACAGCTTGCCCAAAGCACAGTGGCTGCTGGGTGACCGGGGCTATGATGCCGACTGGTTCCGCGATGCCTTGCAGGAAAAGGGAATTATCCCCTGCATTCCAGGCAGGAAGTCCCGCACCAAGCCCGTCAAATACGACAAGCGCCGCTATAAAAGCCGCAACCGGATCGAGATCATGTTCGGCCGCCTCAAGGACTGGAGGCGCGTCGCAACACGCTACGACAGGTGTCCGAACGTCTTCCTCTCCGCTGTCGCGCTCGCCGCTACCGTCCTGTTCTGGCTATGAGTCCTGACCCGACGCTGCCAGCGCCCTGTGGCTCGCCGGTGTGGGCGCTCCTATAAGCGCGGTGATTCAGGGGACATACCTCTTACACAGGAAAAATGGCCCGTGTAAGGCGCTGCGCGCATTTTAGGTAAGTATATATAAATATCAGATAATCTTGGTCGGGACGAGAGGATTCGAACCTCCGACCCCCACACCCCCAGTGTGATGCGCTACCAGGCTGCGCTACGTCCCGACCGGAGGGCGCCCAATAGAAGCACATGAATGAAGTTGCAAGCGCTCAATCACGCCTCTTTTCGCGCTTTGTCCGAATCCCTAATCATATTGCCTCCGCGGGCGCTTCTGTGTTAGCCGCCCGCCCTTGATCCATGGATGGTTTCGGGCCGTCCATGACCGACAGAAAATAAGGCAGTCCCACCCATGTTCATTACTCCAGCCTTTGCCCAGACCGCGGGCGGGCAAGCATCCGGCGCCGGTGTCCTGGTGCAGATGGCCCCGCTGGTCCTGATCTTCGTGGTCTTCTACTTCCTGCTCATCCGTCCGCAGCAGAAGAAGATGAAGGAGCATAAGGCCAAGATCGATGCCGTGAAGAAGGGCGATCAGGTCGTCACCGGTGGTGGCCTGGTGGGCAAGGTTGCGCGCGTCGATGACATTTATGTCGACATCGAACTGGCGCCTGGCATGAAGGTCAAGGCGGTCAAGTCGACCTTGACCGAGGTGATCGATCCGACCACCGCCAAGCCCGCGAACGACTGAGCGGCATCATGCTGAACTTCTCGCGCTGGACGATCACCGCGATCCTCCTGCCGTTGGTCATCGGCGTGTTGTGCGCTGTGCCCAGCTTCCTGCCGGAGGCGACTGTGGCGAAGCTGCCCAGCTTCATGCAGACGCGCGTCAATCTGGGCCTCGACCTGGCGGGCGGCAGCCACTTGCTGCTCGAAGCATCGACCCAGGATGTAGCGAAGCAGAGGCTCACCAACATGGAGGAGCAGGTCCGCACGGAACTGCGCCGGGGTGATTCGAAGATCGCGGTCGGTGATATTTCCAGCCGCGACGGGAAGCTCAGCTTCATGGTGCGCGATCCTGCCCAGGTCGACGCCGCGGTCGAGCGCATTCGCCCGCTGACGCAGGGTGCAGGACTCACCGGCCAGCGCGACTTCAATGTCGAGGTGGTGAATAGTTCCACCATCACCATCACGCCGACAAAGGCGGGGATCGACAATGCGGTCAGGAGCGCGATGGAAGTCGCGACCGAGGTGATCCGCAAGCGCATCGACGAAATGGGTACGCGCGAACCGACTATCCAGCAGCAGGGCGGCAACCGCATCGTTGTGCAGGTGCCAGGTCTCCAAGACCCCAAGGCGCTGAAGGATCTGCTGGGCCAGACCGCAAAGCTGGAATTCAAGCTGGTCGACACTACGGCTAATCCGGCCGAAGTGGCGCAGGGCCGGGCGCCGGTGGGCAGCGAAGTGCTGCCCTATCCCGCCAATCCATCGGGTTCGCCGGTGATCGCGGTGAAGCGGCAGGTGATGGTTTCGGGCGAGGATCTGACCGACGCGACCCAAGGCTATGACCAGAATAACCAGGCGATCGTCAACATCCGCTTCAACGGGGCGGGCGGCCGCCGGTTCGGCCAGGTGACGTCGCAGAATGTCGATCGTCCCTTCGCCATCATCCTGGATGGCAAGGTGCTGTCGGCGCCGAACATCAATGAACCGATCCTGGGCGGCAGCGCGCAGATCAGCGGTAATTTTACGGTCGAAAGCGCCAACCAGCTCGCCATTGCACTGCGTTCGGGCAAGCTGCCCGTCGCATTGACCGTGGTGGAAGAGCGCACCGTTGGGCCGGGCCTGGGCGCCGACTCGATCCGCGCGGGCTTGATCGCATCAGTGGTCGCGGTGATCGCCGTCGCCGCCTTCATGTTCATGAGCTACAGCCGCTTCGGCATGTACGCGAACCTCGCCGTCGCCATCAACGTGCTGGTGATCCTGGGCGTGATGGGCATGTTGGGCGCGACGCTGACGTTGCCCGGCATTGCCGGCTTCGTGCTGACGATCGGCACGGCGGTGGACGCCAACGTCCTTATCTACGAACGTATCCGCGAAGAGCGACGACGCGGGCGCAATGTCGTCCAGTCGATCGAGTTCGGTTACAAGGAAGCCAGCCGCACCATCTTCGAGGCGAACGTCACCCACGCCATTGCCGGTGGGGTCATGCTCGTGCTTGGCTCCGGCCCCGTCAAAGGCTTCGCGATCGTGCTGCTGATCGGCATCGCGACCAGCGTGTTCACGGCTGTGACCTTTACCCGCGTGCTCGTGGCCAACTGGGTACGCCGGACCCGCCCGACCGATATCGTCATGGGCTATGTCCGCATCGTGCGCGACAATACCAATATCGGCTTCGTCGCGATCCGTCGCTGGGCGTTCGGCTTTACCGCGCTGCTGACCGTGCTCGCCGTGGGCGTCACCGCGCATCAGAAGCTCAACCTGGGCGTCGATTTCGTCGGCGGCCTGATGATCGAGGCGAAATTCCCGCAGGCGGTCGAAACCGACCGGGTCCGCAACACCATTGCACGTCTCAATGTCGGTGAAAGCTCGCTGCAGCAGTTCGGCGACGCCAATACCGTGCAGATCCGCCTGCCGCTTCCCGATCAGGGTGGCGCAGGCGCGGCCAATGTGGTGGTCGAAAAGACGCGGCAGGCGATGCAGGCCGATTTCCCCGGCGTCACCTTCTCCCGCTACGATACGGTGTCGGGCAAGGTGTCGGGTGAGCTGATCCGCGACGGCATCATCGCCGTCATGCTGGCGGTCATCGGCATCGCGGTCTTTTCCTGGTTCCGCTACGAATGGCAGTTCGGCGTCTCGACCTTCGTCGCGATCATGCACGACGTGTTGATGACGCTGGGCTTCTTCGCGGTCACTCAGTTGGAATTCGACCTGAACATCATCGCGGCGGTGCTGACGATCGTGGGCTATTCGATCAACGACAAGATGGTGATCGACGATCGTATCCGTGAAAATATGCGCAAATACCGCAAGATGGACATGAAGGCGCTGATCGACCTGTCGGTAAACGAAACGCTGCCGCGCACGGTCATGACGTCGGTCACCATCCTGCTGGCGTTGGGTGCGCTGCTGTTCCTGGGTGGCCATGTGCTGCGCGGCTTCACGGCGGCCATGATGCTGGGCATCATCGTCGGCACCTATTCGTCGGTTTATGTGTCGTCTTCGCTGCTTATTACGCTGGGCCTGAACCCGCAGGCAGCAGAGAAGAAGGCGGCGAAGAAGAGTGGCTATGGCGGGCAGGCCGAACGTGTCGCCCCGCGTAATGACGGAGCGCAGCCCTGAGTGACGCCGGCATCAAGCTCCGTCGCGACGACAGCGGGCAGGGGCCGATCGTCACCGGCTTTCAGGGGCGGGGTTTCCGGGTACGCGACGACGTGTTCCCGGATGGTCTGCTGCTCAGCCCGGTGCGGGCATTGGCCTGGGCCGATGCACCGGCGATCGATGCGTTGACGGTGGCGTCGTTGGGCGACCTGTTCGACCTTGATCCCAAGCCGGAGTTCCTGTTGCTGGGCACCGGAGCCGGTCTGCGCCAGCCATCGCGGGCCTTCGTGCGGGCTATCGAGGCGTTGGGCATCGGCGTGGAGGCGATGGACAGCCGCGCGGCGGCGCGCGCCTGGGGCGTGCTGCGTGCCGAGGAGCGTCAGATCGTGGCGGCGCTGCTACCGCTTTGAACTGTCTTTGCCAGGCGCAGACGGATTGAGGAAGCGCTAGACACGCCTTGCCCTGCCGGCGTGGCTTCGCCAAGAGTAAGTCCTTCTGTCATTCGAGGGGGCTTTTTCATGAAATTCCGCCGTCCCGCTACAGCCTTGCTGGCTGCGCTTCTTGTCACCACCAGCGCGCACACCGCGACGCCCGATGCACAAGCTCGCGCGGGCGAGGATGCGTTCCGCGCACTGTACAAGGAACTGGTGGAAACCGATTCGAGCTGGCCCGACGGAAGCTGCACGGTCGCAGCCGAACGCATGGGCGCGCGACTGAAGGCGGCGGGCTATTCTGACGGGGATGTGTCGATCATCGTCGATCCGGCCCATCCCAAGGAAGGCAACCTCACCGCCATCCTGCACGGCAGCAATGCCAAGCTACCGGCCGTGTTGCTGCTCGCCCATATCGATGTGGTTGCGGCCAAACGCGCCGATTGGGAGCGTGACCCCTTCACCCTGATCGAGGAAGGCGGATATTATTATGGTCGCGGCACGTCGGATGACAAGGCGATGGCGGCGGCCTTCACCGACCAGATGATCCGCTACAAGCAGGAAAGCTATAAGCCCAAGCGCACAATCAAGCTGGCGCTGACCTGCGGCGAGGAGACGGAGAAGGCGCTAAACGGCGTCGAATATCTGCTCAAGAACAAGCCCGATGCACTGACGGCCGGATGGGCGCTCAATGAAGGCGGCGGCGGATCGCTGGATGAGAGCGGCAAGCCGGTCAGCCAGGGGGTGCAAGCGGGCGAGAAAGTCTATCAGGACTTCACCTTCGCCGCGACCGCGCCGGGCGGCCACAGTTCGCGCCAGACGCCGCATGTCAATGCGATCGGCTGGATGGCGGCGGCGTTGGCGCGGGTGAACGACTATGATTTCCCGGTCGATCTGACCCCGGCGGCCAAAGCCTATTTCGGTGCATCGGCACCGCTCTATCCGGGCAAGGTGTCGACCGCGATGGCGGCAATCGGCGCAGGCAAGGCGACCGAGGCCGACTATGCCGCCGTGTCTGCTGAAAATGCGAGCTGGAATGCGACCTTGCGCACCACCTGCATCCCGACATTGATTTCGGGTGGTCATGCGCCGAACGCGCAGCCGCAGTCGGTGAGCGCGAACGTCAATTGCCGCATCATCCCCGGCGAAAGCGTCGATGCAATTCTCCAGCGCCTCAAGGATGTGGCGGCTGATCCCCGTATCAAGGTGACACTGGCCGATCCACCCCAGCCCAAATCCTCCGCGCCGGCACTGACGCCGCAGATCATGGGTCCGATCGAGGCGCTGACCAAGGAGATGTGGCCGGGCGTGCCCGTGATCCCGCGTCTGGCGACCGGGGCGACCGATGGACGCTTCACCAATGCGGCGGGGATTCCGACCTATGGCGTGTCGGGTATGTTCGCCGATCCGGACGGGCAGGGCGTCCATGGTCTCAACGAACGCATCCGGGTGAAATCGCTGCTGGATGGGCGCGCCTTCCTCTATCGGCTGGTAAAGGCGTACAGCAACTAGGACAGGTGGGGAGCCGCTTGCGGCGGGTGGCTCCCCCTACCTTGCGCATCTCACCGTATCTGCTTAAGCATGACGGCAAGTTCCGGTCCCGCAAGGGGACTGGCGAGTGCAGAAGTGAGTTACGGCCATGGTGCAGCACAGCCGCCCATTGCCGCAGAGTTCCGGCCCGGCCGACCGTTATGCGGGCAAGCGCGCCCACTCCGGTCCAGGCAATGGGAGCAAGGCTGCGGCCATTCCTCCCCCGTCGAAGCAACGGGGATTTGCGCTCCATGGCGCACGTGAACGGCGATCCTATGCCGCGATCGACCTGGGCACCAATAATTGCCGGTTGCTGATCGCCAAGCCTTCCGCTGACGGTTTTATCGTCGTCGACGCTTTTTCGCGCATCGTTCGGCTGGGTGAAGGACTGGCGTCGACCGGCCGGATCAGCGATGCGGCGATCGATCGCGCTATCGCCGCCCTGTCGGTTTGTGCCGACAAGCTGCGCCGCCGCCATGTGACGCTCGCCCGATCGGTCGCGACCGAAGCGTGCCGCCGCGCATCGAACGGCGCCGAGTTCATCCAGCGGGTCTATCGCGAAACTGGCATCGCGCTCGACATCATCAGTGCGCAGGAGGAGGCGCGGCTGGCGGTCCTGGGCTGCCATGTGCTGCTGGAGCCGGGCGACGGGCCGGCGTTGATCTTCGATATTGGCGGTGGATCGACCGAGTTGGTGCTGGTCGATGCGCGGGGCGATGGCACGCCGCACATCGTCGATTGGGTGAGCGCGCCCTGGGGAGTCGTATCGCTGACCGAGAGCGAGGCTTTCGACCATGATGATCCGGCCGAGCGGCTGGCCGCCTATGGTCGAATGCGCGCGCGGGTGGCCGACGCCTTTTCGCCGCTTGCCCGGCGATTGCCGCGCGATGCGGAGGCCATCCGGTTGCTCGGTACGTCGGGGACTGTCACGACATTGGCCAGCCTGCACCTCAACCTGCCGCGCTATGACCGGCAGGCGATCGATGGGCTGATCGTGCCGTGCGAATCGATGCGCGCCATTTCGGACCGGCTGTCGGGCATGGCGCTGGCCGAGCGGCAACAACTGCCCTGCATCGGCACCGAGCGCGCCGACCTGGTGGTGGCGGGTTGCGCCATATTGGAATCGATTCTCGACATCTGGCCGGCCGAGCGACTGGGCGTCGCCGACCGCGGGATTCGAGAGGGCATATTGCGCGGGCTGATGGACCGCGACGGGAGGATGATGTGAGGGGCGAGTCATGAGGGGATCTGGCGCCGGCAAGGTGCGGGTCAAGACGGCCAAGGGACGTACGGCCCAGTCGGTGCGCTGGCTCGAACGCCATCTCAACGACCCCTATGTCCGCAAGGCGAAGGCGGAAGGATGGCGCAGCCGCGCAGCCTTCAAGCTGATCGAGCTGGACGAGAAATTCCATTTCGTGAAGGGATCGCGGGCGGTCGTGGACTTGGGCGTGGCGCCGGGCGGCTGGGCGCAGGTGGTGCGCAAGATGGCGCCCAAGGCGGCTGTGGTCGGCATCGACCTGCTGCCGGTCGATCCGATTCCCGGCGTCACCCTGTTCGAAATGGATTTCATGGACGACAAGGCGCCCGACCTGCTGCGCGAGGCGCTGGGGCAGGAGCCGGACTTGGTGATTTCCGACATGGCGGCCAACACGGTGGGCCATGCCCAGACCGACCATCTGCGCACGATGGGGCTGGTCGAGGCGGCGGCTTTGTTCGCGGTGGAGAATCTGCGCAAGGGCGGCACCTTCGTTGCCAAGGTGTTCGCGGGTGGGACCGATGGCGAATTGCTGGTGCTGCTCAAGAAGAATTTCACGACGATCAAGCACGCCAAGCCGCCGGCCAGCCGCAAGGGCAGCGTCGAATGGTATGTCGTGGCGCAGGGGTTCAAAGGGCGCGCGGACGAACCGGCCGGATAGGCTGCTGACAGGGGGATTGGGGGCAATTGGTCGCAACGGTTTCGACGGTGGCCTATCTGGGGCTGGAGGCGCGCGCCGTTGAGGTGCAGTGCCAGTTGGTCCCTGGCCTTCCCAACTTCATTCTCGTCGGCCTGCCCGACAAGGCGGTGGCGGAAAGCCGCGAGCGGGTGCGCAACGCCATTGCTGCCATCGGCCTGTCGCTGCCGCCCAAGCGCATCACCGTGAACCTCTCGCCCGCTGACCTGCCCAAGGAAGGATCGCATTTCGACCTGCCGATCGCGCTGGCCCTGCTGGGCGCGATGGGGGTGATCGATGCGGAGACGCTGTCGAACTATGTCGTGGTCGGCGAGCTGGGGCTGGACGGACGCACCGCACCGTCGCCCGGCGTATTGCTGGCCGCGCTCCATGCCGGTGGGCAGGAAATGGGACTGGTCTGTCCGGCGGCCCAGGGCGCCGAGGCCGCCTGGGCAGGGCGGGTGGAAGTGGTCGCCGCGCCGGACCTGCTCAGCCTGCTCAATCATTTCAAGGGGACTTCCGCGCTTTCCCCACCGCAGCCGGGCGCGGTCGCCGCACCGGTACGGACGGCGGACCTGAAACAGGTGAAAGGGCAGGAAGTCGCCAAGCGCGCGCTGGAGATCGCAGCGGCGGGCGGTCATAATCTGCTGATGGTCGGGCCACCGGGTGCGGGCAAGTCGCTGATGGCGAGCTGCCTGCCGGGCATTCTCCCCGACATGACCCCATCCGAGGCGCTGGAAAGCTCGATGGTGGCAAGCGTCGCCGGCACGCTGGAGGGCGGACGCATCAGCAGGGCGCGGCCGTTCCGCAACCCGCATCACAGCGCGTCGATGGCGGCGCTGGTCGGCGGGGGCATCAAGGCGCGACCGGGCGAGGTCAGCATGGCGCATCTGGGCGTGCTGTTCCTGGACGAATTGCCGGAGTTTCAGAGCACTGTGCTCGATTCGCTGCGCCAGCCGCTGGAAACGGGCGAGGTGACGGTGGCGCGGGCCAATGCGCATGTGACCTTTCCGGCGCGGGTGCAGCTTATTGCCGCAATGAATCCGTGCCGCTGCGGGCATCTGGGCGACCCGGCGCTGGCTTGTTCGCGTGCTCCGCGCTGCGCGTCGGACTATCAGGCCAAGGTGTCGGGGCCGCTGCTCGACCGTATCGACCTGCATGTCGAGGTGCAGGCGGTGACGGCCGCCGACCTGGTGCTGCCGCCGCCGGCCGAGGGATCGGCCGAAGTCGCGGCGCGGGTGGCGCTGGCGCGGGCAGTGCAGACCGCGCGCTATGCCGGGAGCGGGGTCCGGACCAATGCCGAGGTGGATGGCGAGCGGCTGGAGCATGTCGCTGGGCCGGATGAGCCGGGCCGGCAGTTGTTGGCGCAGGCGGCTGTGGCGATGAAACTGTCGGCGCGTGGCTATACCCGTGTGCTGCGCGTGGCGCGGACGATCGCCGACCTGGGCGGCGCGGAAGAAGTGGGGCGGGTGCATGTCGCCGAAGCACTCAGTTACCGGCGGCGGGCGCCGGTCAATTAACGGCGCGGGCTTTCGATAGGAACGCGCCGCCGTCGCGTCGCGGCGAAGGTGTGGCATAAGTGATTGTTCTACGCCGAAGTTCACACTCTGGCGCGCGCATGTGCGCGCGTGCGCCGGCGCGCGAAGGCGGGACTGGTCCGGCAATTCAAAGACGGACGGAGGATAATCTGGCCGGAGGGAAATAGGACAGGGTGAAATGACGTCGGGGCGAGAAATAGGACGTTTTTTGTCGACCCTGTGGCCGCGAGGTTACGGATCGATATGGTTGGATGCGATCTGGTGCGGTCGACAGGGAAAGCGGTTGGTCTTCGAACGATCAGCAGCGGACATAATGATCCTCACCTTACGGGGGGATGACTGTAAACGGCCCAATCGGTTATGTGACAGGCTGCCGTTTCAGCGTTCAAGTTGCGTTGAAACCCGCATGATACTCGACCTCGCCGAGGGGATTTTCATCATGGAATGCGAGCGCCTGAAAATATTCGGACGGTGCATGGGGATATTTCAGATCGGGGTTCGGTTCAAATCCGAAGCGCCGATAATATTCGGGATCGCCAAGAACGACACAGCCGCGCGCGCCGTCGGCTTTCAGTTGCTCCAGGCCATGCCTGATGAGCCGGGAGCCAATTCCGTCGCGTTGACGCTCAGGAGCGACCGAAACCGGGCCAAGCCCGAACCATCCGCGATCCGCGCCATCGATCATGACGGGCGAGAAGGCGACATGTCCAACCAACGCACTATCGTCCAGGGCGACGAGCGATATCGTAAGCGCGTCCGCAGCACGAAGCGCATCGATGATGGCTGCTTCGGTCTGTTGGCTATGGGGCAGGCCGATGAAAGCGGCTTGCGTCACGGCGCGGATGGCCGTCTCGTCGCCGGGGCGTTCTTGAACTATCTGCATTGGTCATAGGATAGATGGCCACTTCCGGTCTTGTCCATCCGAAAACAAGCAGAGGATTCTCCACTCACCAACACTCTGTGAGCCAATCCCTGGACAAGAAAGATCGGTCGACGTTCCGTCGATCAACCCGCGCTGTCGTTGGCGATCAGCTTCAGTTCGGTCGCGGGCGCCTCATTATCCTTGTGAGCGAAGCGGCCCTCGATGCGGCTGCCCGCTTCGATCGTGATGGTGGTGTAGGTCACGTCGCCGGTGATCCGGGCGCTGCTTTCCACCACCAGTTGATCGGCGGCGATCGATCCGTCGACCAGGCCGGCGAGGCGCGCGCTTTGCGCCGTCACATGGCCGGTGATGCGGCTATCGGGTCCCTGCACCAGCGACGCGCAACTAATGTCGCCCTCGATCATGCCGTCGACATGCAGATCGACCGATGCGGACAGATTGCCCGTTATCGTCACGTCGCTGCCGATCAGCGAGAAGGGGGTATGCTTAGCTCCGGTTGCCGACATCGGCGAAACGGGCCGTGGCGACTTGCTGGACTTGGAGAACATCTTTGCGGGCCTCCAGGAAACGGCGAGGGTTGATGGCCTGGCCGTTCAGCCGGACCTCGAAATGCAAGTGCGTGCCGGTCGAGCGACCGGTGGAACCCATACGGCCGATCGTGTCGCCGCGTGCGACCTGCTGGCCGACGCGGCTGGCAAAACCGGACAAGTGCGCATAGCGGGTCATCAGACCATTGCCATGCTCGACTTCGACGACATTGCCATAGCCCTGTCGCTGACCGACGAAGCTGACCTTGCCGCCGGCGGCCGCCTGGATCGACTGGCCGTAGCGGCCGGGGAAGTCAAGGCCGGCATGGAAGGCGGCATGGCCGTTGAACGGGTCGCGGCGATAGCCGTAGGAGCTGGACAGCATCGGCGCGGCGGTCGGCTTGCCTGACGGGATCGTCAACAAGCTGCGTTCGAGAAACTCCATCCGGGCCATGGCGTCAGCGAGATGTTCCAGTTCGTCGGTCATCGCGCCCTTCTCGCCCTTCCATGGGACGAAGGGGCCGCCCTGCGCGCGCGCGGCGTTGCGGGCGAGGCTGTCGGGGTTGAGGCCGAAGCTGCGGATGGCGGCGGCGGCCTTGTTGGCGCGGCGTTCGACCGCCGCGGTCAGCAACAGGGCGAAGCGGCGCTGCCGCTCTTCCAGCCGGACCAGTGGCGCGGCTTCCGGCGCCATGCTGATCTTGGCCGAGGGGGTGTCTTTCTTGCCGGCTTTCTCCGGGCCGACCAGGTCGGCGCCTTCAGCCTTGCTGTCCTCGGTCCCGAAATGGGTTTTGTAGAGATCATCCATGAAATCCTGGCGGGCTTCCAGATCCTGCGCCAGATCATCGACCGACTTGCGATAGCCATCCACCTTGCTGGCGGCGGTCGCGACGGAGCGGCCCTGCTGGTCGAGCGCCGCGCGCTGATGCGCGACAGACAGGCTGTTCACCATCATCGACAGGGTGACGCCACCCCAGCCGAGCAGCGCAATTGCGGCAAGGCCGAAGGCGCCAATCTGCGCGCGGCGGGAAATACGGATGAATTTGACCTGGCCGCCGGATCGCAGGAAAATTTCCCGCTCAGGGCATAGGGCGGCAAGCCGGTCCCGGAGGCCGGCCCCTCCCTTTTTCTTCTGATGCGACAAGTGCGACCCCGCGACTCTCTACTTCGAGCAGAGCCGCTAGCAAAGCTCCGCCCATCGCGCGAATCCGGTGTCCCGGACTCGTGACGAGTCGAATGCTTGATGCGGTGAAATGATGGAATCGGACGTTGGTTCCATCGATCTGACAATATTTTTCACTTTTCGGCGATTATGTCACGCACCGAATCCGGTTCCCTTGATCGAGTCGGCTCGCCACCGCCTTTTTCCTATGTTGCCGGGGTAAGGATAACGGGCTTTCAGGCGCCTTCTTGACCCATGGGACATGCATCGCTATAGCGCCGCTCGCCCAGCGGCCTGCCGTACGGAGACTCGTCTCCTCGCGACATATCCCTGGGCGCCACTAGAGCTGAACATTGCCGGGTGCTCTTGCGGCTCCAGGGGGCTTTATGCCCACCGGGGCCTTTGCTGTTTGGAGGTTTTGCTTTCCAAATGGCTTGGAACACGGGAATGCCACGGTAAAGTAACTGAAAAGGTGAAGGGCTTCATGCCAACAATCAACCAGTTGGTCCGCAAGGGCCGCGAACTGCAGAAGACCAAATCGAAGGTCCCTGCAATGGATGCGAACCCGCAGAAGCGCGGCGTTTGCACCCGCGTCTACACGACAACCCCGAAGAAGCCGAACTCGGCTCTCCGTAAGGTGGCGAAGGTGCGTCTGGTCAACCAGCGCGAAGTCATCACCTACATTCCGGGTGAAGGTCATAACCTTCAGGAGCACAGCGTTGTGCTGATCCGTGGCGGCCGCGTACGCGACCTTCCCGGTGTGCGCTATCATGTGCTGCGCGGCGTTCTGGATACCCAGGGCGTCAAGGATCGTAAGCAGAGCCGTTCGAAGTACGGCGCGAAGCGTCCGAAGTAAGAAGGGGAGACCAGAAATATGTCACGTCGTCGTCGCCCCGAAAAGCGCGTTATCCTGCCGGATCCCAAGTTCGGTGATATCGTGCTGTCGAAGTTCATGAACAGCATCATGCAGGACGGCAAGAAGGCCGTTGCTGAATCGATCGTCTATGGCGCTCTCGAAACCGTCGAGACCCGCGCCAAGAAGGATCCGATCGGCATGTTCCATGATGCCCTGAACAATGTGAAGCCGGGCATCGAGGTCCGCAGTCGCCGCGTTGGCGGTGCGACCTACCAGGTTCCCGTCGAAGTGCGTCCTGAGCGCGCCCAGGCACTGGCCATTCGCTGGCTGATTACTGCCGCGCGCAATCGCAGCGAAACCACCATGGCCGCGCGCCTGTCGGGTGAGCTGCTGGACGCCGCCAACAACCGCGGCAATGCCGTGAAGAAGCGCGAAGACACGCACCGCATGGCGGAAGCGAACCGCGCCTTCTCGCACTATCGCTGGTAACAGCGATAGCGGCAGAAGTGCCGCTGGTAAAATCGTGGCGGGCGCTCCGGTGCCCGCTTCGACATTCGGCTTCGAGAATTGGTCCGTTCGCCATGGGTGGCTACCCATGGCGAACGGATTGGTTTAGGGGCCACGCCCAGATCAAACGAATCCCCAACCGCCGGCGCGCCGGCAACGGAGAAGCATCATGGCCCGCAGCCATCCGCTCGAACGCTATCGCAATTTCGGTATCATGGCGCATATCGACGCCGGCAAGACCACCACGACCGAGCGTATCCTTTACTATACCGGCAAGTCCTACAAGATCGGCGAAGTCCATGACGGCGCTGCCACCATGGACTGGATGGAGCAGGAGCAGGAGCGTGGCATCACCATCACGTCGGCTGCGACGACCTGTTTCTGGAACGATCACCGCCTGAACATCATCGACACTCCCGGCCACGTCGACTTCACCATCGAAGTCGAGCGTTCGCTGCGCGTGCTCGACGGCGCGGTCGCCGCGTTCGACGGCGTTGCGGGTGTTGAACCGCAGTCGGAAACCGTGTGGCGCCAGGCGGACAAGTACAAGGTTCCGCGGATGTGCTTCATCAACAAGCTCGACCGCACCGGCGCCAATTTCTATTATTGCGTGCAGACGATCATCGACCGTCTGGGCGCAACCCCGGCCGTCCTGTATCTGCCCATTGGCGCGGAATCGGACTTCAAGGGGCTGGTCGACCTGGTCGAGAATCGCGCGATCATCTGGAAAGATGAGAATCTGGGCGCTGAGTTCTCCTATGAGGAGATTCCGGCCGACCTCGCCGACAAGGCCGCCGAATATCGCGAAAAGCTGATCGAACTCGCCGTCGAACAGGATGACGAGGCGATGGAGGCCTATCTCGAAGGCAATCTGCCCGACACCGCCACGCTCAAGAAGCTGATCCGCAAGGGCACGCTGGAGCAGGCGTTCACGCCGGTGCTGTGCGGCTCGGCGTTCAAGAACAAGGGCGTTCAGCCGCTGCTCGACGCGGTGGTCGACTATCTGCCTTCGCCGCTGGACATCCCCGACGTGCAGGGCATCAACCCCGACACGGAAGAACCCGACAGCCGCAAGACCGCGGACGACGCGCCTTTCTCCGGCCTGGCGTTCAAGATCATGAACGACCCGTTCGTCGGTTCGCTCACCTTCCTGCGCGTCTATTCGGGCACCCTGACCAAGGGCACCTATCTGAACTCGGTCAAGGACAAGAAGGAAAAGATCGGCCGTATGCTCCTCATGCACGCGAACTCGCGTGAGGACGTCGAGGCGGCCTATGCGGGTGACATCGTTGCGCTGGCCGGCATGAAGGAAACCACCACTGGTGATACGCTGTGCGCCGAACGCCAGCCGATCATTCTGGAGCGGATGGAATTTCCTGAGCCGGTGATCGAACTGTCGGTTGAACCCAAGACCAAGGCTGACCAGGAAAAGATGGGCGTCGCGCTCAACCGCCTGGCCGCCGAGGACCCGTCCTTCCGCGTCACGACCGATCACGAATCGGGCCAGACCATCATCAAGGGCATGGGCGAACTTCACCTCGAAATCCTGGTCGACCGCATGAAGCGCGAGTTCAAGGTCGAGGCGAATGTCGGCGCGCCGCAGGTGGCCTATCGCGAATATCTGAAGAAGCCCGTCGACATCGACTATACCCACAAGAAGCAGTCGGGCGGCACCGGCCAGTTCGGCCGCATCAAGGTGAAGCTGACGCCGGGTGAGCGCGGCGCGGGTATCATCTTCAAGGATGAGATCAAGGGCGGTAATATTCCCAAGGAATATATCCCGGCGATCGAAAAGGGTATGCGCGAAACGGCAGCTACCGGCTCGCTGATCGGCTTCCCGATCATCGACTTCGAGATCCTGCTCTATGACGGCGCCTATCATGACGTCGACTCGTCGGCGCTGGCATTCGAAATCACCGGTCGTGCAGCGATGCGCGAAGCGGCGCAGAAGGCGGGCATCACCCTGCTTGAGCCGGTCATGAAGGTCGAGGTCGTCACTCCGGAAGAATATCTGGGCGATGTCATCGGCGACATGAACAGCCGCCGTGGTCAGATCCAGGGCACCGACACCCGCGGCAACGCGCAGGTGGTCGAGGCCATGGTCCCGCTGGCCAACATGTTCGGCTATGTGAACTCGTTGCGTTCGTTCACCCAGGGGCGTGCGAACTATTCGATGATCTTCTCGCATTATGACGAAGTGCCGCAGAATGTGGCGGACGAAGTCAAGGCGAAGATGGCCTGATGATTTTCTCTGGCCGGGCCGTGCGAACGGCTCGGTTAGGGGCTGGTAATCTGAAAATTTGCTGCTATGGACGCGCCTTCGCGAGGCGCGGCCGAGCGGTCAGACCAAAGCTGATTTGATTAGAAGGTAGGATAAAATGGCTAAGGCTAAGTTTGAGCGGAACAAGCCGCACTGCAACATCGGCACCATCGGTCACGTCGACCATGGCAAGACCTCGCTGACCGCGGCGATCACCAAGGTACTCGCCGAAACCGGCGGCGCGACCTTCGTCGACTATGCGAATATCGACAAGGCGCCCGAAGAGCGCGAGCGTGGCATCACCATTTCGACCGCCCACGTCGAATATGAGACCGAAGCCCGTCACTACGCGCACGTCGACTGCCCCGGCCACGCTGACTACGTCAAGAACATGATTACCGGTGCCGCCCAGATGGACGGTGCGATCCTGGTTGTGTCGGCCACCGACGGCCCGATGCCGCAGACCCGCGAGCACATCCTGCTCGCTCGCCAGGTTGGCGTGCCGCAGCTCGTCGTGTTCATGAACAAGGTCGACCTGGTCGACGACGCCGAAATCCTCGAACTGGTCGAGCTGGAAATCCGCGAGCTGCTCAGCTCGTACGATTTCGACGGCGACAATATCCCCGTCATCCCCGGTTCGGCTGCCGCTGCCCTTCAGGACAAGACCCCTGAAATCGGCCACGACGCCGTTCTGAAGCTGATGGCCGCTGTCGACAGCTTCATTCCGCAGCCGGAGCGTCCGGTTGACAAGGCGTTCCTGATGCCGATCGAAGACGTGTTCTCGATCTCCGGTCGCGGCACCGTCGTCACCGGTCGTGTCGAAACCGGCATCATCAAGGTTGGTGAAGAAGTCGAGATCGTCGGTCTGAAGCCGACCACCAAGACCACCGTCACCGGCGTTGAAATGTTCCGCAAGCTGCTCGACGAAGGTCGTGCGGGCGACAACATCGGCGCGCTGGTTCGCGGCACGAAGCGTGAAGAAGTCGAGCGCGGTCAGGTTCTGGCCAAGCCCGGCACCATCACTCCGCACACCGAGTTCGACGCCGAAGTCTACGTTCTGTCGAAGGAAGAAGGCGGCCGTCACACCCCGTTCTTCGCGAACTATCGCCCGCAGTTCTACTTCCGTACCACGGACGTGACCGGCGAAGTGATCCTGCCCGAAGGCACCGAGATGGTCATGCCTGGCGACAATGTGAAGCTCGGCGTTAAGCTCATCGCCCCGATCGCGATGGACTCCGGTCTGCGTTTCGCAATCCGTGAAGGCGGTCGTACCGTCGGCGCAGGGGTTGTCGGCACGATCTCGAAGTAATATAGGACCGCAGCGGCGCGAATCGTCTGATTCGCGCCGCTGAGGATTTTAACCGCCCCGGATCGCCTTTCTCCGGCTCGAATGAGCTAGAAGGGCAAATGTCGGGGCGGATATTTTTTTGTTGGCGCATTTTTGTAAATCATCGGCTGCTCCGGCTGATTCATGAAAATGCTCCGGTATTTGGCTCTTTCGCATCGGTACAGGAACTATGGACAGCAATATCCGCATTCGCCTCAAGGCGTTCGATCATCGCGTGCTCGATCAGGCGACCGGCGACATCGCCGACACCGCCCGCCGCACCGGCGCCCTCATTCGCGGTCCGATTCCCCTTCCGACGCGCATCGAAAAGTTCACGGTCAACCGTGGTCCGCACATCGACAAGAAGTCGCGCGAGCAGTTCGAGGTCCGCACCTACAAGCGTATGCTTGACATTGTGCAGCCGACGCCGCAGACGGTCGACGCGCTGATGAAGCTGGACCTGGCTGCCGGCGTGAACGTCGAGATCAAGTTGGCATAAGCCGACAAGTCCCTGCTTTCCGAAAGGAGGGCAGGGTATCGGGCATTCCGGTCTGCCGGAAGCTCAAACGACACAAGGGATACCGCACGGCCCTTCCGGTAAACCGGAACGGCGCGTGGTCCTGGTCCCCCGTCGCCTTTCCCTGGCGGGATCGGCATCCAACCCGGACGGGGTGATCTATACATTGGGTTGGGCCGCGAAGGAGAGATCCTGAGCGGTTTTTTCGTTGGATACGCCCGCTGCTAAGGCGGGCCTCTATGGGAGTAATCAGTGATGCGCACAGGCGTGATCGCTAAGAAAGTCGGGATGACCCGTCTGTTCCAGGAGGACGGACGGCATATTCCGGTTACGGTTCTGGCCCTTGAGGGCAATCAGGTCGTGGCTCGCAAGGAAGTTGATCGTGACGGTTATGTTGCGGTTCAGCTCGGTGCGGGTGTCGCGAAGGTCAAGAATGTCGCCAAGCCGCAGCGCGGCCACTTCGCCAAGGCGGAAGTGGAGCCGAAGGCGCGCCTGGTCGAATTCCGTGTCGCCGAGGACGCGCTCCTCGATGTCGGCGCCGAGATCGCGGCCGATCATTTCATCGCTGGCCAGTTGGTCGACGTTGCCGGTCACACCCAGGGTAAGGGTTTTGCCGGCGCCATGAAGCGCTGGGGCTTCGGCGGTATGCGCGCTACCCACGGCGTGTCGATCAGCCACCGTGCCCATGGTTCTACGGGTAATCGTCAGGATCCGGGTCGCGTCTTCAAGAACAAGAAGATGGCCGGTCACATGGGTGATCGCGAGCGAACCCAGCAGAACCTGGAAATCGTGCGCACCGACGTCGAGCGCGGTCTGCTGTTCGTCAAGGGCAGCGTTCCGGGCGCCAAGGGCACCTGGCTGACCGTCTGCGACGCCGTCAAGGTGAAGCGTCCCGCCGACGTTCCGTATCCCGCCAGCCTGAAGGCTGCGGGGAACAGCAACAACGCTCCGGCCGAGACGCCTGCTGAAGAAGCAGTCGCTCCCGAAGCGACCGAAGGCCAGGAGGGCTAAACCATGAAGGTCAATGTACAGACCCTCGACGCGCAAGCTGCCGGTGAAGTGGAGCTGAACGATGCCGTGTTCGGTATCGAGCCTCGCACCGATATCCTGCACCGCGTCGTCACCTGGCAGCTCGAAAAGCGTCGTGCCCCGGCCCGCGCTACCCGCGAGCGTTCGGATGTCGCCCGCACCGGCAAGAAGTTCGGTCGCCAGAAGGGCGGCGGTACGGCTCGTCACGGCGATCGCAAGGCGCCCATCTTCATCGGCGGTGGTAAGGCGCACGGCGCCCGCGCCCGTGACTTCGGTCACGACCTCAACAAGAAGGTGCGTGCGCTTGGCCTGAAGATGGCCCTGTCGGCCAAGGCCAAGGACGGTTCGCTGATCGTTCTCGACACGCTCGACGTGGCGGAAGGCAAGACCAAGGCTCTGGTCGCGCACCTCGCCAAGCTGAACCTGACCAAGGCGCTGTTCATCGACGGCGATGCGGTCAATGTCAGTTTCGCGAAGGCTTCGGCGAACATCATCGGCGTGAACCTGCTGCCGGCCGTTGGCGCCAACGTCTACGACATCCTGAAGGCCGATTCGCTGGTGCTTACCCGCGCCGCGGTCGAAAAGCTGGAGGCCCGTTTCAATGGCTAAGAAAGAAGCCGCGACCGTGAACAACCGTCATTTCGATGTGGTTGTCGCGCCGGTCATCACCGAGAAGTCGACCCTTCTCTCCGAGAACAACGCCGTGGTCTTCAAGGTCGCCGGCGATGCCACCAAGCCGGAGATCAAGGCGGCTGTCGAAGCCCTGTTCGGCGTGACCGTGAAGGCGGTCAACACGCTGGTTCAGAAGGGCAAGGTCAAGCGCTGGAAGGGTAAGCCCTACAAGCGTTCGGACGTGAAGAAGGCGATCGTGACGCTTACTGCCGACAGTAAGTCCATCGACGTCACCACCGGTATTTGAGGCGGGATAGATGGCACTCAAGCACTATAACCCGACGAGCCCGGCCCAGCGTGGCCTGATCCTCGTCGACCGCAGCGGTCTGCACAAGGGCAAGCCCGTCAAGGCGCTTACCGAAGGCAAGCGCAAGACCGGTGGCCGCAACAACAAGGGCCATGTGACGTCGCGCGGCATCGCCGGCGGCCACAAGCAGCGTTACCGCATCATCGACTTCAAGCGTCGCCTGTGGGACGTTGAGGGCACGGTCGAGCGTCTGGAATATGACCCCAACCGCACCGCCTTCATCGCGCTGGTCAACTATGCCGACGGCACCCAGGCCTATGTCCTGGCGCCGCAGCGTCTTGCTCCCGGTGACAAGATCGTCGCCGGCAAGAAGACCGACGTGAAGCCCGGCAACGCGATGGAACTGGGCCAGATGCCGGTCGGCACCATCATCCACAATATCGAGATGAAGCCCGGCAAGGGTGGACAGCTCTGCCGTTCGGCGGGCACCTATGCCCAGTTGGTTGGTCGCGATCGTGGCATGGTGATGGTCCGTCTGTCGTCGGGCGAGCAGCGCTACATCCGTTCGGACTGCATGGGCACCGTTGGTGCCGTGTCCAACCCGGACAACGCCAACACCAACCTCGCCAAGGCCGGCCGCAACCGCTGGCTCGGCAAGCGTCCTCTGACGCGCGGTGTGGCGAAGAACCCGGTCGATCACCCGCATGGCGGTGGTGAAGGCCGGACCTCCGGCGGCCGTCATCCGGTTACGCCCTGGGGCAAGCCGACTAAGGGTGCGCGCACCCGCCACAACAAGGCGACGGACAAGTTCATTATCCGTAGCCGCCACGCGAAGAAGAAGAGGTAAGCGAGATGGCTCGTTCCGTCTGGAAAGGTCCGTTCGTGGACCTCAGCCTTCTGAAGAAGGCGGAAGCCGCGCAGGACGCGGGTGGCCGTGCGCCGATCAAGACCTGGTCGCGTCGTTCCACCATCCTGCCGCAGTTCGTTGGCCTGACGTTCAACGTCTATAACGGCCGCAAGCATGTTCCGGTGTCCGTTAACGAGGATATGGTTGGTCACAAGCTGGGCGAATTCGCCCCGACCCGCTACTTCCCCGGTCACGCTGCCGACAAGAAGGGCAAGCGCTAATGAGCAAGGAAAAGGCTCCCCGTCGCGTCGCCGACAATGAGGCGCTGGCCGTTGGCACGCAGATCCGTGGTTCGGCCCAGAAGCTGAACCTGGTGGCGACGCTCATCCGCGGCCGCAAGGTCGAGGAAGCGCTGAACATCCTCGCCTTCTCGAAGAAGGCGATGGCGGTTGACGTGCGCAAGGTGCTGGCTTCGGCCATCGCCAATGCGGAAAACAATCACAATCTGGACGTCGACGCTCTGGTCGTCGCGGAAGCATCGGTGGGCAAGAGCTTCACCCTGAAGCGCTTCCACGCTCGCGGCCGCGGCAAGTCGACCCGGATCCTGAAGCCCTTCAGCCGCGTGCGTATCGTCGTGCGTGAAGCTGCAGAAGAGGCGGAGGCGTAAGACTATGGGTCACAAGAGCAATCCGATCGGTCTGCGTTTGCAGATCAACCGTACCTGGGACAGCCGTTGGTTCGCGGAAGGCGCCGACTATGGTCGCCTGCTGCTGGAGGATCTTAAGATCCGCCAGTATATCATGAAGAACCTGCCGCAGGCCGCGATCTCCAAGGTCGTGATCGAGCGTCCGGCCAAGCTGTGCCGCGTATCGATCTACGCTGCCCGTCCCGGTGTCATCATCGGCAAGAAGGGCGCGGACATCGAGAAGCTGCGCAAGAAGCTGGGCAGCCTGACCTCTTCGGACGTCAGCCTGAACATCGTCGAAATCCGCAAGCCGGAAGTCGATTCCAAGCTCGTTGCGCAGGGCATCGCCGATCAGCTCGAACGTCGCGTGGCGTTCCGCCGTGCGATGAAGCGTGCGGTGCAGTCGGCCCTGCGTCTGGGCGCCGAAGGCATCAAGATCACCTGCGGCGGCCGTCTGGGCGGCGCGGAGATCGCGCGTGTCGAATGGTATCGTGAAGGTCGCGTTCCGCTGCACACGCTGCGCGCGAACGTCGACTATGCCGAAGCCACGGCGCACACCGCTTATGGCGTGTGCGGCATCAAGGTCTGGATCTTCAAGGGCGAGATTCTCGGCCATGATCCGTTCGCGACCGACCGGCTGATGCTGGAGGCTCAAACCTCCGGCGTGCGCCCGGCGCGCTGAGAATAAGGTAGGTATAGCGTCATGCTGCAACCGAAAAAAATGAAGTTCCGCAAGACCTTCAAGGGCCGGATCAAGGGCGACGCCAAGGGCGGTTCGGCTTTGAACTTCGGTTCCTATGGTCTGAAGGCACTGGAACCTGAGCGTGTCACCGCGCGTCAGATCGAGGCGGCGCGCCGCGCGATCACCCGTCATATTCGCCGTCAGGGCCGTCTGTGGATCCGCGTGTTCCCCGACGTTCCCGTGTCGAAGAAGCCTGCCGAAGTCCGTCAGGGCAAGGGCAAGGGTTCGGTCGAATATTGGGCCGCTCGTGTCAAGCCGGGCCGTATCCTGTTCGAACTGGATGGCGTCCCCGGTCCGCTCGCAGCAGAGGCCTTCTCGCGCGCCGCGATGAAGCTGCCCATCAAGACGAAGGTCGTTGCCCGCCTCGGCGACACCTCGCACCTGGAGGGTTAAGCCGTGGCGAACGTTGCCGACCTCAAGACCAAGACGGACGACGAACTGTCGACCGAACTCAACAACCTGAAGCGCGAGCAGTTCAACCTGCGTTTCCAGGCGGCCACCAACCAACTGGAAAAGCCCAGCCGGGTGAAGGAAGTTCGCCGGTCGATTGCGCAGATCAAGACCCTTCAGTCCGAGCGTAACCGCTCGGCTGCGAAGTAAGAAGGAAACACACGATGCCCAAGCGCGTGCTGACGGGAACGGTGGTTTCCGACAAGACCGACAAGACGGTGGTGGTTCGTGTAGAGCGCAAGGTTAAGCATGCGCTCTACGGCAAGATTATCCGCCGTTCGAAGAAGTATCACGCCCATGACGAGGGCAATGTCTACAAGGAAGGCGAAACGGTCCGCATCGAAGAGACCGCGCCGATTTCCAAGCTCAAAACCTGGAAGGTCATCGAGCGCGTGGACACCCACAAGTCGCCGGAGACGGCGGCCTGAGGGAGGCTCGTTGAGCCTTTGAACTAAAATGGGGCGCGGGGCTGGCCTTTTCCTCTCGGAAAGGGTACAGGCCCGCGCTTCGCGTAGAGTCAAAGGCTCGTCATGAGTCTCTATGCACGAAATTCGGAACCGCCGGGAATTGTCCCGGTAGGCCAAATAAGAAGGAACCGGATCCATGATCCAGATGCAATCCAATCTTGACGTCGCTGACAACAGCGGCGCCAAGCGCGTCCAGTGCATCAAGGTGCTGGGCGGCTCGAAGCGTCGCTTCGCGAGCGTGGGCGACATCATCGTCGTCTCGATCAAGGAAGCTGCGCCTCGTGGCAAGGTGAAGAAGGGTGACGTGCATCGCGCCGTCATCGTGCGCACCGCCAAGGACGTGCGTCGCGCTGATGGCAGCGTGATTCGCTTCGACGGCAATGCCGCTGTGCTCATCAACAAGAACGAGGAGCCGATCGGCACCCGTATCTTTGGCCCGGTCGTTCGCGAACTGCGCGCCAAGAAGCACATGAAGATCATCTCGCTCGCCCCTGAGGTGCTGTAATGAGCGCTGCGAAGATCAAGAAGGGCGACAAGGTCGTCATCCTGGCCGGCAAGGACAAGGGCCGTACCGGTGCCGTCCTGCAGGTGCTGCCGAAGGACGACAAGGTCCTGGTCGAAGGCATCAACGTGCACGCACGTCACCGCAAGCCCGACCAGGCGAACCCGCAGGGTGGCATCGAGCGCAAGCCTGCGCCGCTGCACATTTCGAACGTCGCTGTCGCCGACAAGGATGGCAAGCCGACCCGCGTCCGTTTCGAGGATCGCGACGGCAAGAAGGTCCGCGTCGCCGTCAAGTCCGGTGAGGTGCTGTAATGAGCGACAAATATATTCCGCGCTCGAAGGCGCAGTATGACGCTGAAATCGCCAAGGCGATGACCGAGAAGTTCGGTTACAAGAACGTCATGGAAGTGCCCAAGATTGAGAAGATCACGCTCAACATGGGCGTGGGCGAAGCGACCCAGGACAAGAAGAAGGTTACTTCGGCGGCTGAGGAAATGGAACTGATCGCTGGCCAAAAGCCGGTCATCACCAAGGCTCGCAAGTCGATCGCGCAGTTCAAGCTGCGTGAAGGCATGCCGATCGGCGCCAAGGTCACGCTGCGCCGTGAGCGCATGTACGAGTTCCTGGACCGCCTCATCAACATCGCGCTGCCTCGCGTGCGCGATTTCCGTGGTCTGAACCCGAAGAGCTTCGATGGTCGTGGCAACTATGCCTTCGGCATCAAGGAGCAGCTGATCTTCCCGGAGATCAACTATGACCGCATCGACAAGGTGCGCGGCATGGACATTATCGTGACCACCACCGCGAAGACGGACGACGAAGCGCGCGAACTGCTGCGCCTTTTCGGCTTCCCCTTCCCGCAGGAAGAAGAGAAGCAGGCGGCCTGAAACCCTTTTTAGGGAATCTGGCCCCGCTTCTCTCCCAACGCTTAAGCTAAGGAAGAGAACTTAAGTCATGGCGAAACTGAGTTCGATCAACAAGAACGAGCGCCGCAAGAAGCTGGTAAAGAAATATGCCGGCCGCTATGCGAAGCTCAAGGCGATCGCGAATGATACCGCGGCCGATGACAGCGATCGTCTGATCGCGCGTCTGAAGATGGCGGAGATCCCCCGCAACGGCAACCCGACCCGCGTTCGGAACCGCTGCGAATTGACGGGGCGTCCCCGCGCTTACTACCGCAAATTCCGCCTCTGCCGCGTGCAGCTGCGTGATCTGGCCAACAAGGGCCTGATCCCCGGCGTCACCAAGTCGAGCTGGTAAGGATCATTTGAGATGGCATTGACCGATCCCCTGGGTGATATGCTCACCCGCATCCGCAACGGGCAGCAGGCGAAGAAGGACAGCGTTGTGTCCCCCGCTTCGAAGCTGCGCGCCCGCGTGCTCGACGTGCTGCAGCGCGAAGGCTATATCCGTGGTTATTCCGAGGAAGCCCTCGGCAAGCACCCCGGCCTGCGCATCGAGCTGAAATATTTCGAGGGCCAGCCGGCGATCAAGCATGTCGCCCGTGTGTCCAAGCCGGGCCGCCGCGTCTATTCGGGTTCCAAGGAACTGCCGGTTATTCGCAACGGCCTGGGCATCACCATTGTCTCGACGCCTCGCGGTGTTCTGTCCGACGCCGAAGCGCGCGAACAGAATGTCGGCGGCGAAGTGCTGGCGGAGGTGTTCTGATGAGCCGCACTGGTAAAAAGCCGGTCACAGTGCCTTCGGGCGTGACCGCGTCGATCGCAGACGGTCAGTTGTCGGTGAAGGGCCCCAAGGGTACCCTCGCGATTCCGCTGGCCGACGAAGTCACCTACAGCGTCGAAGACGGCCTGATCGCGGTGAAGCCTGCCAATGACACCAAGCGCGCTCGCGCGTTCTGGGGTATGCAGCGCACCTTGATCCAGAACCTGATTACCGGCGTGACCGAGGGCTTCTCCAAGAAGCTGCTCATCACCGGTGTCGGCTACCGCGCCAACTCGCAGGGCAAGACCCTGAAGCTGCAGCTCGGCTATTCGCACGACGTCGATTTCGAGATTCCGGAAGGCATCGAGATCAAGACCCCGGATAACACTACGGTCGAGATCAGCGGCATCGACAAGCAGCAGGTTGGTCAGGTCGCGGCCGAGATCCGTCGCTGGCGTAAGCCCGAACCCTATAAGGGCAAGGGCATCAAGTACGCCGGCGAGTTCATCTTCCGCAAGGAAGGGAAGAAGAAGTAAGATGGCAAAGCTTTCCCTCTTCGCGCGGCGTCGTCGCCGCGTTCGCACCGCGCTCAAGGCGGTTTCGGGTCACAAGCCCCGCCTGAGCGTGCACCGGTCGGGTCGTCACATCTACGCCCAGGTCATCGACGACGCACAGGGCAAGACCCTGGCTTCGGCGTCGACCCTGGACAAGGATGTCGGCTCCAAGGCTCTGGGCAAGACCGGCGCCAGCTCCGAAGCCGCAGCCGAAGTCGGCAAGCGTGTCGCCGCTGCGGCGACCGCAGCCGGTGTCACCCGCGTCGTTTTCGACCGTGGTGGCTTCCTGTTCCATGGCCGCGTCAAAGCGCTGGCCGATGCCGCCCGTGAAGGCGGGCTGGAGTTCTGATCATGGCTGACGAAAATACCAATGAAGTCGTCGCGCCCGTCGAGGGCGTCGAGGCTGCACCGACCGAAGGTCGTGGTCCCGGCCGTGGCCGTGGCAACCGTGGCGGCGGCGATCGCAACCGTGGCGATCGCGGTGGCCGTGGCCGTCGCGACGATCGTCGCGGCAACCGCGACGAGGAGCAGGGCGAAGAGCTGATCGAGAAGCTGGTTCACATCAACCGCGTCTCGAAGACCGTCAAGGGCGGTAAGCGCTTCGGTTTCGCTGCTCTCGTTGTTGTCGGCGACGGCAAGGGCCGTGCGGGTTTCGGCCATGGCAAGGCGCGCGAAGTGCCTGAAGCCATCAGCAAGGCGACTGCCGCTGCCAAGAAGGCGATGGTCCGCGTTCCGCTCAAGGAAGGCCGCACCCTGCATCATGATGGCCTTGGCCATTTCGGTGCGGGCAAGGTGACTGTCCGTTCGGCGCCTGCCGGTACGGGTATCATCGCGGGTGGTCCGATGCGCGCCGTGTTCGAAAGCCTCGGCGTCGCAGACGTCGTGACCAAGTCGAACGGCACGTCGAACCCCTACAACATGATCCGTGCGACCTTCGCGGCGCTGGGCGAACAGACCAGCCCCAAGTCGGTGGCGCAGCGCCGTGGCAAGAAGGTCGCCGACCTTCTGCGTCGCGGTGGCGCCTCGGACGAAGTCGCGCAGGCTGATGCCGAAGCGATTGCGGAGTAACAGGATATGGCGAAAATCAAGATCAAGCAGATCGGTTCGCCGATCCGTCGCCCCGCCGACCAGAAGAAGATTCTGATCGGTCTGGGCCTTGGCAAGATGCACCGGGTGGTGGAGCTTGAAGACACGGCGGAAGTCCGCGGTGCGATCAAGAAGCTCCCCCACATGGTTGCGGTGGTCGAAGGCTAAACCCTTCGGTTCATCGATAGAAAGCGTGAGAGGGGGAAACCCCTCTTTCGTTTTTTTCAGAGGCGCGCTACAGGCGCGGTTCCGAAAATACCAGCACAGGCTGGGTTCTCAGGCCGGATGGCGCGTCCTCGATGAGGAGACCCCCGGTTTCATCTGGTCAGACGTGATCCGCAAGGGCGCATCTGGCCGTCAGCGGTCCCAGCCTTGGCTGGGACTTCGGCATGATTACCCGTAGGCAATCATGTCTCGCGCGACAAAAGCGAAAGCGAGTGCATTATATGACCAAGCTTAACGAACTCAATGACAATGCCGGTGCCCGCAAGGGCCGGATGCGCGTCGGCCGTGGTATCGGCTCGGGCAAGGGCAAGACCGCCGGTCGCGGCCAGAAGGGTGCGAAGGCGCGTTCGGGCGTCAGCATCAACGGCTTCGAGGGTGGCCAGATGCCGCTCCACATGCGCATCCCGAAGCGCGGTTTCAACAATATCTTCGCCAAGGATTACGCGATCGTGAACCTGGGTGAAGTGCAGAAGGTGATTGACGCCGGCAAGCTGGACGCCAACGCCACTGTCGATCACGCCGCGCTGAAGGCGGCGAACCTGGCCCGTGGCGGCAAGGACGGCGTCCGTCTGCTCGCCAAGGGCGAACTGACGGCCAAGGTCAGCTTCCTGGTCGCCGGCGCGTCGAAGGGCGCGGTCGAGGCGGTCGCAAAGATCGGTGGCAAGGTCGATGTGATCGAAGTCGTTCCCGCGGCTGAGAAGGCCAAGGCGAAGAAGGGCACCGCCCTTGCCGCCAAGAAGGCCGCAGCGAAGGCCTGATCCGGTCTGCAAGTCTTGCAAGCATGACCCCGCTGCCCGATATGGGTCGGCGGGGTCATGTGTATCGGGGACGCTGTTTGTTGCAAGGGCGGCAAATCCCGGTTCGACAGCGCCCCAAGCCCCCGCTAAGGGGAATGCGATTCCGGCTCGGATCTCCATCTGGGCAAGAGTGATTTGAAGGGCAGCCACCATGGCATCGAGAGCCGACCAGCTCGCATCCAATCTCAGCCTCGCGAAATTCAGCCAGGCGACCGACCTCAAGAAGCGCCTGTGGTTCACGCTGGGCGCGCTGATCGTCTTCCGTTTCCTGAGCTTCGTACCGTTGCCGGGCGTTGATCCGACCGCGCTGTCGACGCTTTATGCCCAGACGAATGGCGGCATCCTCGACATCTTCAACACCTTTTCCGGTGGGTCGCTGTCGCGCATGAGCCTGATCGCGCTCGGCGTGATGCCCTATATCACCGCCTCGATCGTGGTCCAACTCGGCTCCAGCCTCTCGCCCCAGCTTGCGGCGATCAAGAAGGAAGGCGAGAGCGGCCGGAAGAAGCTGAACCAATATACCCGCTATGGTACGGTCGCGCTGACGGCGGTGCAGGGCTATTTCATCGCGGTCGGCCTTGAAAGTTTTGGCGCCCAGTCGGGCGTGCAGGCGGTGGTCGATCCAGGCCTGTTGTTCCGTCTGACGGCGGTCGTGTCGCTGATCGGCGGCACCATGTTCCTGATGTGGCTGGGTGAGCAGATCACCTCACGCGGTATCGGCAATGGCGTGTCGCTCATCATCATGGCGGGCATTGTGGCCCAGTTGCCGGTGACGCTCAGCAACCTGTTCAAGTCAGGTCGCGAAGGGTCGATCTCCGGTCTGCTGATTATGCTTATCATCGTGCTGGCACTTGGGCTGGTCCTGCTGATCTGCTTCATGGAACGCGCGCAGCGCCGGGTGTTGATCCAATATCCCAAGCGCCAGACACGTCAGGGCCTGATGCAGGCGGACCGCAGCCATCTGCCGCTCAAGGTCAACACCGCCGGCGTGATTCCGCCGATCTTTGCATCATCGCTGCTGCTGATGCCGCTCACCATCTCGCAGTTTGCGGGCAACACCGTGGCAGGTGAAAGCAAGTGGGGCGATTTCGTCCTGACGCTGAACCAGTATCTGTCGCACGGCAGCCCGGTCTACATGGCGCTCTATGGCCTCGGCATCGTCTTCTTCTGCTTCTTCTACACCGCTGTGGTGTTCAATCCGGAAGAGACGGCCGACAATCTGAAACGCAACGGTGGCTTCATCCCCGGTATCCGTCCGGGCAAGAACACCGAACATTATCTGGATTATGTGCTGACGCGCATCACCGTGATCGGTGCCGCCTATCTGGCCTTCATTTGTCTTGCGCCGGAGTTCGCCATCGCCAGGGCGGGAATTCCCTTCTATCTTGGCGGGACTAGCCTGTTGATCGTGGTCAATGTTACGGTCGATACCGTGACCCAGATTCAGAGCCATCTGCTCGCCCATCAATATGGCGATCTCATCAAGAAGGCGAAGCTCAAGGGTCGTCTGCGCTGAGGGGCGCACGGCTTACGACCTACAGCGCACAAACAGGGGAGTATGCGCGCAATGAATATCATTCTGCTTGGCCCTCCGGGTGCCGGGAAGGGCACGCAGGCGGCGCGCCTGGTGGACAGTCGGGGCATGATGCAGTTGTCGACGGGCGACATTCTGCGTGCCGCCGTCAAGGAAGGCACCGAAGTCGGCAAGATGGCCGACGAGATCATGAAATCCGGCAAATTCTTCCCGGACGAACTGATGGCGCAGATCCTGGGCGAGCATATGGACAAGCTGTCGCCTGAGACCGGAATCATCTTTGACGGCTATCCGCGTACCGAGCGTCAAGCTGAATTGCTGGACGAACTGATGGCGGCGCGGGCGCGCACGCTCGACCATGTGATCGAGCTGAACGTGGATGAAGAGGCGCTGGTCGAGCGCATCACCGGCCGCTTCACCTGCGCGACCTGCGGCGAAGGCTATCATGATATCTTCAAGCAGCCGAAGGTCGAGGGCGAGTGCGACAAATGCCATGGGCATGAATTCAAGCGTCGTCCCGACGACAATGAGGCAACGGTGCGCACGCGCATGGCCGAATATCGTGCCAAGACTGCGCCGATCCTGCCGATCTACGAGGCGCGTGGTATCGTGTCGCGGGTGGACGGCATGGCCGACATGGATGACGTGACCGTTGCGATCGCTGGCATATTGGACCGCGGCGGGGCATGAGTTAGGCTGCCTCCCGGACAAGAGGGAGGCGGAGACATGCGCATGATCGGGTTACTGGCATGGGCTGGTGTGGCGATGGCCACACCAGCCCATTCTGCTGTGACGGGGGTGAGCGAGAACGGTTTCGCGACCGAAAGCCGGGTCGAGATCGCGGCGAGCGCCGAGGCGGTCTATCTGCGCGGTGGTTCGGCGAAACTGGCGCCGCTGGTCGATCAGCTATTGGCCGAGCAACTGGCCGGGCTGAAACGGGTGGCCGAGTCGGACAGGCGCTGAGCCGGCCTGGGTCAGTCCTATCAATCGCGCGGGCGTTTCTGTTTCAATCTGGCAAGAAAATAGCAAAAATCGTTGATATTGCGCGCATCGTTAACCACGAACTTAACGGATTCATTGCTGCGCTGTTGCTATGAGAGCGCATGGCCGGAACGCCGCTCTCCCATGGCCGCCTGACGGAACTGGACGCCCTGCGCGGTATCGGTGCCCTGTGTGTACTGATCTTCCATTATTCCACCCGCTTCCACCAACTGTTCCCGCAGGCGGCGCATGTGCCGTTCAGCTTTCCCGGCGGCAACTATCGGGTGTTGCTCTTCTTCGCTATTTCCGGCTTTGCGATTTTCTTCACGCTGGATCGTATCCGGACGGTCGCCGATTTCGTCGTCAACCGCTTCGCGCGGCTTTATCCCGCCTATCTGGTGGCGATGCTGCTGACCTTGTCGATCGAATATCTGGCGCAAGCGACGCAATTGCTGGTTGGACCGGCTGCGATCCTTGCGAATGTCACCATGCTGCAAGGCTTTGCCTTCCTGCCGGAGGTGGATGGCGCCTATTGGACGCTGACGGTCGAGATCGCCTTCTATTTCTGCATGATCGCGATCTGGAAGTTCATCGGCATTCGGCGGCTGGAACCGGTGCTGGCAGCGTGGCTGATGATACGGTGGCTCTACTGGGCCTGGCCGGACATGCCGGAGCGGATCATCATGGTGCTGGTGCTGCGCTACACGCCCTTTTTCGTCATCGGCATGTTGGCCTATCGTGTCTGGTGCGGGCAGCGGACGCTGCGCCAGCAGGCACCCTATGCCGCGTTGGTGCTGCTGTCGATCGCGACCATGGAGACATGGGACGTGGCCATCGTCGGTTGCGTCCTGCTGATCGCGTTTGGGGCGCTGATCCATGGTCATCTGCGCTTCCTGCGCTTGCAGCCGCTCGTCTGGCTGGGCGGGATCAGCTATTCCTTCTACCTGATCCACCAGCATGTGGGCTTCGTCGTCATGCTGGAATTCGCCAGGGCGGGCTATAGCCCATGGATCGGCTTTGCCGTCGCCTTCATGGTGGCGTTGCTATTGGGTACGGCCATCAACCGCCTCGTCGAACGGCCGGTCGGCGAGGCGGTTCTTGCCTGGTGGAAACGCCGTCGTGAGGCACGGGCGCCCTTGCCCGATACCGCGCCCAGCCAGACATGAAAAGGGCGCGATCGTTTCCGACCGCGCCCTTTTGACAATGGGGGTGCCGCTTATTGCGCCACAGGCGCCGCCGCCGCCGCGTTAGCCGGCAGGCCTCCAAGCTGCGTCACCAGCTTGGTATAAGCGTCGAGATAGGCGAGCACGATCACCTGGCCGATCTCGGTATTCTGGTAGCCACCACCACCGGCGCCGGCGAGGCCACCCATCCAGCCCAGGCCGCCGCCGCCGCCGAAGCTGAGGTCCGATTTGCGGAAATAGCCTTCGGTCATCGCTTCTTCCTCGGTGGTGCGGGCGTTGACGATCGAAAGAGTGACATTGGCCTCCTTCTTCTTGACCGAGATGCCGCCGGCGATCGCGCCGAGGGTGCCGCCCATGAAGCCGCCGAGCAGGCCGCCAATCGCGTTGCCACCGCTATTGCTGTTGGTGGTGACGATATCGGGCTGCAGGAAATAGTCCGCCGCCTTCACCTGGCCCTTGCCTAGATTCGATCCCGCCTGCAGTTCGCCGGAGTCGGCCATGGCGCGTTCCATGTTGCGGCTGGCCATAGAGCGGCCGCGATTGACGAGGCCGAAGCAACCCGATTGCTGCACGAACAGCTTGATGATTGCTTCCGGGCTGCCAAGGCTGAGTTCGCGCCACCACTGATTGTCGGGTTCAACGATTGCGACGGTGCCGAGGCGTTTGGTGCAGTGGGGAATTTCCATCTGCTTTTTCGTCTGGGCCTGGCGGCCGGAGGAACCTTTTTTATCTTCTGCCATCGCTTGCGGCATCGCCAAGGCAAGGCATACCACCGTGGCGGTCAGCGTCTTCAATCCACGCATTTCAAGAACCCCGTTCTTTGCTTGATATAAAGAATGTCGCGCGCCCCGGATATTTTGGCGGCTACCTAGCACAGCGGCCTTTCGCTTCCAAGCAATGAGGCCGGATATGACGGCCCTTGTCATGGATTGACGCTGACAGCGTGATCCTGCTGACAGCGCGCGAAATGACTGCTATCGGCGCGCCCATGACACAGCTCAGCCACATCCGCAACTTCTCTATCATCGCGCATATCGACCATGGCAAATCGACCCTGGCCGACCGGCTGATCCAACGCACCGGCGGCCTGACGGACCGCGAGATGAGCGCGCAAGTCCTTGATAACATGGACATCGAAAAGGAGCGCGGCATCACCATCAAGGCGCAGACGGTGCGCCTCGATTATGTAGCGAAAAATGGCGAAACCTATGAGCTGAACCTGATGGACACGCCGGGCCATGTCGACTTCGCCTATGAAGTGTCGCGCAGCCTGGCCGCGTGCGAGGGCGCGCTGCTGGTCGTGGACGCCGCGCAGGGCGTCGAAGCGCAGACACTGGCCAATGTCTACCAGTCGATCGAGCATGACCATGAGATCGTGCCGGTGCTCAACAAGATCGACCTGCCCGCCGCCGAACCGGAAAAGGTGCGCGCGGAAATCGAGGAGGTGATCGGCCTCGATGCGTCCGAAGCGGTGCTGGCCAGCGCCAAGTCCGGCATCGGCATCGACGATATCCTCGAAGCCATCGTCAAGAAGATCCCCCCGCCCAAGGGCGACCGCGACGCCCCGCTGGAAGCGATGCTGGTCGATAGCTGGTACGACCCCTATCTGGGCGTCGTCATCCTGGTGCGCGTGATGAACGGCGTCATCAAGAAGGGGCAGAACATCAAGTTCATGATCGGCGGCACCGAGCATCTCATCGACCGGGTCGGCTGTATGCGACCCAAGATCGAGCAATTGCCCGAACTCGGCCCCGGCGAGATCGGCTTCATCACCGCGCAGATCAAGGATATCAGCCAGACCCGCGTCGGCGACACCATCACCACGGTCAAGAATCCCGCGGCCAAGGCGCTGCCGGGCTTCAAGGAAGTGCAGCCGGTTGTGTTCTGTGGCCTGTTCCCGGTCGACGCCAATGATTTCGACAAGCTGCGGGACAGCATCAGCAAGCTGCGCCTGAACGATGCGTCCTTCTCCTTCGAGATGGAAAGCAGTGCGGCGCTGGGCTTCGGCTTCCGCTGCGGGTTCCTGGGGCTGCTCCATCTGGAGATCATCCAGGAGCGGCTGACGCGCGAATATGACCTGGACCTCATCACCACCGCGCCGTCGGTGGTGTACAAGATCCAACTCACCTATGGCGCGGGCGAGATCGAACTGCATAATCCGGCCGACATGCCCGACCCGACCAAGATCGACGAGATCGAGGAGCCGTGGATCGAGGCGATCATCTATTGCCCGGACGAATATCTGGGTTCGATCCTGAAGCTGTGCCAGGACCGGCGCGGCATCCAGAAGAACCTGACCTATGTCGGCGGGCGGGCGCAGGTGACATATGAACTGCCGCTCAACGAAGTGGTATTCGACTTTTACGATCGGCTGAAAAGCATCAGCCGGGGCTATGCCAGTTTCGACTATCATCAGATCGGCTATCGCGAAGGCGACCTGGTCAAGATGAGCATCATGGTCAACAGCGAGCCGGTCGATGCGCTGAGCATGATCGTCCATCGCGGCACCGCCGAATCGCGCGGGCGCGGCATGTGCGAGCGGTTGAAGGACCTGATCCCTCGCCATCTGTTCAAAATCCCGATCCAGGCGGCGATCGGCGGCAAGGTGATCGCGCGCGAAACGATCGCGGCGATGCGCAAGGACGTCACCGCCAAATGCTATGGCGGCGACATCAGCCGCAAGAAGAAGCTGCTCGACAAGCAGAAGGAAGGCAAGAAGCGGATGCGCGAATATGGCAGCGTGCAGATTCCGCAGGAGGCGTTCATTGCGGCGCTGCGCATGGGGGATGAGAGCTGATCTGATGGGCGACCGCTGCGCAGAGCTTGCGCGGCAGGTCGCACGAATCGAGCGGGCGGCCGCGTTTCTGGCCAACGGCATGTCGATGGGCGTCTGTCCCGATGCGGCGGGCAGGCGGCGTGCCGCCATGCCGGCCAAGCTGATCGGCAACGGCCTGCGCGAACTCGACCTGTTCCTGACCGACCTGATCGTGGAAGCGGGGCGGGGCCACCGGCTGGGCGCGGCGGCGGGGGACGATCCGGGCATTCATCCCGGCCGCCGCATCTTCAGCGCAGCCGAAGCCTGGCGGCGCACCGGGCCGCAACTGGGGCTGGCGGTGGAAGCGCGCGCGCGGCTGCGCGAAATGCGCGCGGCGCAGAATCGCCATTATTATGGGCACCTACGCGGTGAGGGCGCCGAGGCAGCAATGCAGCGCGCCTGCGCCGATTATGCGCGACTGGCGGGCGAGGTGCTGGCGGCGGTCAGGGGGCGAGTGGGGTAGGGTTGATCAGCGCCAATTGTCGCCATTTAGCAGCCAGGCAATTGCGTTCGACACCTGAGATTCGTTCACCCAGGGGGGCTTGCTCGATCCGTTCCCCTCAGCGGGCGCTCCGAACCGAAATATCCTCCCTTGATCGAATAGACGCCGGGTCTCGGCGTTATCCATGCTACGGAGCGGATGCGAGTCCATGTTCCCGACCGGGGAGCAGTATGTCGCCGCTACCCGGACCGGCTTTCATCCCCGCAAGCTCCCGGCTTCCCCGGAAGGGGGCATATCGTGAACCGAACGAGCCATACCGACATTGCGCACAATCTGGCGCTGGCTATCCTTGCGTCTTCCACCGCGCCCGCGCTTCTGCTTGATGGTGATCTGTCCGTGATCGCCGCCAGCACGTCCTTCTACAGCACTTTCGCCCTCGATCCGCAGAATGTGGCCGGACGACCGCTATTCCAGCTAAGCGCGCGCGAATGGGACGTGCCGCAGCTTCGATCCTTGCTCGCGGCAACCCTCTCCGGTCATGCAAAGATCGAAGCCTATGAGATGGAACTCAGGGGCGATGCCGTACCACGCCGCCTCGTCCTCAACGCACAGAAGCTTGAATATGGCGATGCCGAACAGGTCCGCCTGCTCCTGACCATTTCCGACGTCACCCAGGCACGGATCAGCGAAAAGCTAAAGGATGACCTGCTGCGCGAAAAGGCGATACTGCTCCAGGAAATCCAGCATCGCGTCGCCAACAGCCTGCAAATCATTGCCAGCGTGCTCATGCAGAGCGCGCGGCGGGTGCAATCGGAAGAGACCCGCGGCCATCTCCATGATGCGCACCACCGGGTCATGTCTATCGCCACCCTCCAGCAGCAGCTTGCGGCATCGCGATTGGGCGATGTGGAACTGCGCACCTATTTCACCCAGCTTTGTCAGAGCCTGGGCGCATCGATGATCCGCGATCATGATCAACTGTCGCTTGAAGTGACTGCCGACGACAGTAGCGTGAACGCGGACATTTCGGTCAGTCTGGGACTGATCGTCACCGAGCTTGTGATCAATGCGCTCAAACACGCCTTCCCCGGCGATCGCAGCGGCAAGATCCTGGTCGATTATCATTCGCGCGGGCAGGACTGGAAACTATCGATCAGTGACGATGGCGTTGGCACCCCCAAGTCGCTGGCCGACGCGAAACCGGGTCTGGGCACCAGCATCGTCGAGGCACTGGCCAATCAGATGGATGCTACCGTCGAGACCCAGGGGGGCCATCCCGGCACAATAGTCTCGATCGTCCACACCTCTGCCACGGATACCGACGGCATTGACCGGAGGAAGGTGGCATAACGCCTGGCGCCGCTGCTCTCCCCCCTGCGGAAGGCCTTCCGCAGAATCCGTGCCATGTTCCCCGCGTTGCGTACCGACAATTTGCTGCGAAAGTCCGCTTCCTGAAGTTGTAACTTCAGAAGCAGGCTGGCGGGAAACGGCCATTTTCAGCCATTTATACGACCGTCAAGCCCGGCATGACCAGGGGAAATGGCAATAATCGGCCATTTCCCTCAAATCCGCCTGATCCCCAGCCCCTCGGTCACATCCCTGTCGTCCACCCGACCATCCGCCACCGCTTCGCCCCCGGCCTTCCACCGTTCGAACGCCACGCGCTCGTCGCCCCGGATCGTGATCGGGCCTTGGGGGGCGGCTTCCTCGGCGGCGCGGTAGCGGCGGATGGTTTCCAGCACCTCTTTGACCCGCTGGATCGCGTCGGGGCTGTCCGGGCGTTCTGCCATCGGATCGGCCACCACCGGTTGCGGGCGGACCGACGCCCGGGGGGTGAAGCGGTCGGGCGCGCGGTTGCGCAGCATGAACATAAGGAGCCGGTCATTAAAGACGCGGCGCGTGCCGACCAGTTTGCCATAGCTGTAGACCGGCACCTCCACCCCGTGGATGGCGCGTTCCAGCGCGATATCCTCCAGCCGCCGCACGCCATGGTCGAGCGCGGCCAGCCATGCCGCCGCGAAACCCTCCACGCCGCGCTGGCGACGCGGGCAATAGGCGCTTTCCGAGGTCATGCCGATGCTGCGCGCGGCCGCCTTGACCGATCCCATGTCGGCGAGCGCGGCGATGAAGGCGCGCTGGCGTTCGGGCGTCCAGCCGTCATGGCGATAGCGACGGGGGACCGCCTTGAAATCGGGTAACTGCGCGAGCCTGGCCGCCACATCGGCGGCAGGGCGCATGGTCGATGGCGGGGCGGGGGGAGCGATGCGTTTCGTCATGCCTGCGTAAATAACCTATCTGGTTATGTGTAGGACAGCGATTTTCTCCGCCGGGCTGGCGATCGCCGACGTCGTGCGGATTGTGCGCCATGCGCCTTGACGGCCCGACCGGGCCATGGTCAAGTCGGCGCTGCCAAGATCATTGGAGGCGGCGTGAGCGAAACCTGGCTGTATGACGAGCATCCCGCGATGTTCCGGGCGCATCCCTTATTGTTCAGCCTGCTGCTGATTTCGGTCGTCGGTATCCTGGCGATCGGGGTGTGGTGGGTGATGCACAAGGGCGAGCGGCTGGCGCTGTCGGAACGGGAGGCGCTGATGGAGCGGGGGCTGCTGGCCAAGCAGCGGACCGAAATCGCGCTGTCGAGCATCCGGTCGGTGCGGATCACCCAGAGCCTGGGGCAGCGGTTGTTCGGCGTCGGCCATGTCGAGCTGTTCAGCGCGGGAGACATCGCCGAAATCGCGATCAAGAACATGCCGCGCCCCGACCGTATCCGCGCGATCGCGGCGGCGCGCAACGTGGACCTGCTGCCGCAACGATAGAAGATTTCGTACAGACGCTTGACTCGGACGGATTTATTTCAACGATAGCGTAACCAAAGGGGGTCGTCAGAACGCCCAGTCGCAAGAGGACGCCATGTCAGGAACGCCGATCCGCAAAGGGGTGGACGGCGGCGCAAAGGGGTGTCTTCATGGTGGGTTTGCGAGTGATGCCGTCTTTGCTGGATCTGACGGCCGAGCAGCGCGCTGAAATCCGCCAGACTTGTGGCTTTGCCTGCGTGCGCTGCGGCGTGACCATCTATCGTTATCTGGGGTTGCCCGACGGACCGGGCGCGACCTTGCTGTGCCCGACCTGCCATGGCCTGGTCGAGGAAGGGCGGCTGACGGCGACCCAGGTGCACAGCTTCCACGCCAACCCCGTGGTGCGCCAGCGCCATTTCGCCCGCGATCGGCTGCCATTTTCGGCGGAATTGCCGCAGTTGATTATCGGTGGATCGCGGTTGCTGCGCGACACGCCGATCCCGATCACGCTGGATGGCGAACCGATCCTGATTTTCGCGCCGCCGCGCCGGACCAGCGGGGCGACCCGGATCAGCGTGCGGCTGGGCGCGCAGGATGGCGGGCCGGTGCAGGTCATCGACGGCAATGAGTGGAAGCCGGGCAATGGCAGTTGGCATTTCCTGCTGCGCGGAGACCGCTATTCGATGATGGCGGCGCGGGGCGATGGCCTGTGCGTGCTGAGGATCGTGGCACGCAACCGGATTGCCGTCGAGCATCTGCGCACCACCATTCGCGGCCGGCGGCTGGAAGTCACGCCCGACTGGCTGGAGATCGACGGCAAGCGCTATGTCGACCGGATCGCCAGCGGGACGCTGATCGGACTGGAACTGTAGGACCGGATCAGGTCAGGGTGAGATATATTTCCGCTTCTATGACCCAGGCGTCGCCGGCCTTCCGCCATTTGGCCGCGTAGCTGCCCGAAGCGAGCGTGCGGCCGGTGTCGGCGGCGACGCCCTGCCAATGGCCCTGCTCCATTGCGATCGGTTCGACGGGAGAGACGGTGATATTGCCGGGGGTGCGGCTGTAAATGAGGCGATCGGCCGAGGCGAATTCGCGCTTCCAGGCCAGGAGTTGCGCCTTGCGACCGGCGATCACCGCGCTGTCGGAACCCGTGACCAGGATGGCGTCGCGCGCCAGCAACGGAGCGATAGCGTCGAGGTCGGCTTCGGCGAGGGCGCGGTTGAATGTGGCGCGGGCCAGGCGGATGGCGAGGTCGGCGGTGGCGGTCATGGGAAATGCCTCTGGAAAATATGCGCCGACCCCTGCCGCCCCTATCGAGCGACGTCGAGATACGGATGGCGTATATCTATCGTTTCTCGAATGCGCCCCAAGCGAACGGGGGCAGGACGGTCAGCCGCAACGGGCGGCGGTGATCGCCATCTGTTCGTCATAGCTGACGGTCAGGCGATCGGGGCGGAAGTCCATGGTCATCGCCGTGCCGGGGCCGCCCCAGCGCAGCGTCTTCGCGCCCGACGCCTTGAGCAGTTCCGCGCCCACCTCCGCGCTGGCCTTTTGCCCGATAAAGCGGTCGAGGCCGTCATTGCTGCACGGCCCTTCGGCGGTGGGAGGGGGCGTATCCGGGCCCGGCCCATTCGCGCCCGCGCAGGCAGCGAGGGGAAGGGCGGTCGCCGCCGCCATCATCGCAAAAGCTGCCGTCCTCATGTCTCTCTCCCTATTCGGTCCGCGTCATTTTGAGCCGGCCATTCTTGACCGCGAAGGCGAGGCGGCCTTCGACCAGGTCAACCGCGTCGCGGCCGAACTGTTCATAGCGCCAGCCTTCGAGGATCGACAGCCCATTGCGCACGCCCGCCGCCAGCGCTTCGATATCGTCGCTGCGCGCGAGCAGGCGCGCGGCCACGTCGATGTCGCGCGAGCGGATCTTGAGCAGCAGCTTCAGCAGATCGGCGACCAGCGCGCCATCCTTGCCCAGGCCCGGCCGCTTGGGATCGCGTTCAGGCATTTCTTCCTTGCCCAGCGGTTTCTGTGCGGCGAGGGCGCTCATCAAGCGGGCGCCGATATCGTTGGTCTTCCAGGTGGCGGACAGACCGCGTACCTTGCCCAGGTCTTCCTGGGCGCGGGGCGGATGGCTGGCGATGTCGGCCAATGTCTCATCCTTGACGATGCGGCCGCGCGGCAGATTCTTGTCCTGCGCTTCGATTTCGCGCCAGGCGGCCAGCGCCTTGAGGCGGCCAAGCACATCGGCCTTCCGGCTGGCGATGCGGACACGCTTCCAGGCCAGTTCCGGGTCATTCTCGTAATTGCCGGGATCGCTGATCCGCTCCATTTCCTGGTCGAGCCAGCCGCCGCGCCCGGTCTTGCGCAGATCCTCCAGCATCTTGGGGAAAATCTGGATCAGATAGGTGACATCCCCGATCGCATAGTCGATCTGGCGCTTGTCGAGCGGACGGCGCGCCCAGTCGGTGAAGCGGGCGCCCTTGTCGAGCTGCACGCCGAGCCATGCCTCGACCAGATTGCCATAGCCGATCTGTTCGCCCAGGCCGAGCGCCATCGCCGCGATCTGCGTGTCGAACATCGGGTGCGGCGTCTTGCCGGTCAGATTGTGGACGATCTCGATATCCTGCCCGCCGGCATGGAAGACCTTCAGCACATCCTCATTATCCACCATCAGGTCGAGCAGCGGGGTCAGGTCGATGCCCGGCGCCTTGGGATCGATCGCGGCGGCTTCATGCGCGTCGGCGACCTGGACCAGGCACAGTTCGGGCCAATAGCTGTTTTCCCGCATGAACTCGGTATCGACGGCGATGTAGGGGGATTTTGCGATGCGGGCGCAGAAATCGGCAAGGGTCTTGCTGTCAGTAATCAGCGGATGAATTTGCATATGGTCTTCGATCTTATTATGGGCTGGCCCGCTCCCTGCAGGCTCGTCAATGCTTGACATGACCGGCCATAGCGGGGCTGCAACAGTTTGTCATTTCCGTAAACGAATCCGAAAGATCGAAACGCCATGCACGCCTATCGCACTCATACCTGCGGCGCTCTGACCACGGCCGATGTCGGCAATGAGGTCCGCGTGTCGGGCTGGGTGCATCGCAAGCGCGATCATGGTGGCGTGCTGTTCGTCGATCTTCGCGATCATTACGGTATCACGCAGATCGTGGCGAAGGCCGATAGCGATCCGCTGAGGATATTGGAGAGCCTGCGTCTCGAATCCGTGGTGACGATCGAGGGCAAGGTGGTTGCGCGCGCGGCCGAAGCCATCAATCCGAAGATGGTGACGGGCGAAATCGAGATCGTGGCTGACAGCGTGACGATCCTTTCCACCGCGGCGGAATTGCCGCTGCCGGTAGCGGGCGAGCAGGACTATCCGGAGGATATCCGCCTGCGCTATCGCTTCCTCGACCTGCGGCGCGAGACGCTGCACGCCAATATCGTGAAGCGCACCAAGATTATTTCCGACATGCGCCGCCGCATGGAAGGGGCCGGGTTCACCGAATATTCGACGCCGATCCTGACCGCTTCTTCACCCGAAGGCGCGCGCGACTTTCTGGTGCCCAGCCGCATCCACCCCGGCAAATTCTACGCCCTGCCGCAGGCGCCGCAGCAATATAAGCAGTTGCTGATGGTTGCGGGCTTCGACCGCTATTTCCAGATCGCGCCCTGCTTCCGCGACGAGGATCCGCGCGCCGACCGCCTGCCGGGCGAATTCTACCAGCTCGACCTGGAAATGAGCTTCGTCACACAGGAAGATGTGTGGAACACGATGGAGCCGGTGATCGCCCAGGTGTTCGAACAATTTGCCGACGGCAAGCCGGTAACGCCCGCAGGCAGCTTCCCCCGCATCCCCCATGCCGAGGCGATGCTGAAATATGGCAGCGACAAGCCGGACCTGCGCAACCCGATCCTCATCACCGATGTCACCGAGCATTTCCATGGATCGGGCTTCGGCATCTTCGCCTCGCTGGTGGAGAGCGGCAGCGTGATCCGCGCGATCCCGGCGCCGGGCGCAGGCGCGGGCAGCCGCAAATTCTTCGACGACATGAACAATTGGGCGCGGGGCGAGGGCTATTCGGGCCTGGGCTATATCAACATCAAGGATGGCGTGCCGGGCGGCCCGATCGCCAAGAATCATGGTGAAGAGGCGACCGCCAAGCTGATTGCGGCGCTGGACCTTGGTCCCAATGACGGCGTGTTCTTCGCGGCAGGCAAGGAATCGCAGGCCGCCAAGCTGGCGGGCCTTGCGCGCGTCCGTGTGGGCGAGCAACTCGACCTCATCGACAAGGATCGTTTCGAGCTGTGCTGGATCGTCGACTTCCCCTTCTACGAATATGATGAGGATACGAAGTCGATCGATTTCGCGCATAATCCCTTCTCCATGCCGCAGGGCGGGCTGGATGCGCTTAACGGGCAAGACCCCCTGACCATCAACGCCTATCAATATGACATGGTGTGCAACGGCTATGAGATCGCCTCCGGATCGATCCGTAACCAGTCGCCCGACCTGATGGTCAAGGCGTTCGAACTGGTGGGCCTCAGCCAGCAGGATGTGGAGGAGCGTTTTGGCGGCCTTTATCGTGCCTTCCAATATGGCGCGCCGCCGCACGGTGGCATGGCCGCCGGCGTCGATCGCATCGTGATGCTGCTCTGCGGCGCGCAGAATCTGCGTGAAATCACGCTGTTCCCGATGAACCAGCGGGCCGAGGACCTGTTGATGGGCGCGCCCAGCCCGGCCGAGCATAAGCAGCTTCGCGACCTGCATGTGCGCGTCGTGGAGCCGCAGACCAAGGCCTGATAGCCGGACTGCCAGTGACTTTTCCCTTTGCGTCATGCCGGACTTGCGCCAGCATGACGCAAAGGAGACGCGCGCATGACCTTCGACCTTGCCGACTATGAAAAGGGGGCGACATATAAGGGCGACTATGACGCCGATCTGGCCGCCCTTCAGCATCGGCTGGCCAAGATTCAGGTCGCGCATATTTTGCATGACCGGCGCAGCGTCGTTTTGTTCGAAGGATGGGATGCGGCCGGCAAGGGCGGCATCATCAAGAGGATGACCGCCGACTGGGACCCGCGCTATTATCAGGTCCATCCCATCGCCGCGCCGACCGAGATCGAGCGCGATCATCATTTCCTCTGGCGCTTCTGGACGCGCCTGCCCGCCGGGCGCAACATCGCGATCTTCGACCGTAGCTGGTATGGCCGGGTGCTGGTGGAACGGGTGGAGGGCTATTGCGCCAAGAAGGATTGGAAGCGCGCCTATGACGAGATCGGCGCCTTCGAACAGCAACAGGTCGACGCCGGGGCCAATATCGTCAAGCTGTTCGTCCACATCACGCAGGACGTGCAGGACGAGCAGCTTGCCCAGCGGCTGGACACGCCCTGGAAGCGATGGAAGACCGGGGCGGAGGATTATCGCAACCGGGCGCGGCGCGCGGACTATCTCGACGCGATGCACGCCATGTTCAAGAAGACCGGCACCAAACAGGTCCCCTGGCACGTCATCGACAATAACAACCGCAAGGCGGGACGGATTGCGGCGCTGACCTATGTCGCCGACCGGCTGGAGCAGGCTGTGCCGATGGATTTCCCGGAAGCCGATCCGGCTGTCGTGGAACTGGCGCGCGAGGCGTTTGGCTATCGTCCGGTGAAGAGTAAAAAATCCTCCTGAAACAAGTGTTTGTCACATAATTGTCATTTTCGACTAACCCTGAATTTACCATTACAGGGCTATTCCCGGCGCCATGATCGCCGCTGTGCTTCCCTTTCCCGAACCATATGCGCCCGTGGCGCAAGGACCTGTCGACCTGCATCTGGCGGAGGGGCAGCCGGTCATTCCGCTCGGCCGGCCGTTGAGCGAGGCGGTCGACTGCTTTCAGCGCGATTCGGCGCTGCGGCTGCTTCCGGTGGTCGATGCAGCGGGGCGACCGGTCGGCGCCATCTATGAGCGCGACATGCGCCGCATCCTGTTCAATCCCTTCGGTCATGCGCTGTTGCGCAATCCGAGCTTCGGCGGGCGCCTGGACGAGCATGTCCGTCCCTGCGCCTGTGTCGAGCGGACCGCGGAGGTGGAAGCGCTGGTGGACCTCTATGCTGCGCAGGGCGAGGGGTGCGAGGGGCTGATCGTGACCGATCGGGGGCGCTTCGCCGGGGTGCTGGGTGGACGATTATTGTTGCGCCTGGCCGCTGAGCGCGACGCGCGCGATGCACTGGCGCGCGCCGAACGGGTGGAACGGATCACGCAGGAAAGCACGAGCTTTCGCGGCGATATCGGAAGGCTGATCGTGGACCTTGTGGTGATGGCCGACCAACTGGCCGTGCTGGCGGGCGAGGCGACCGAACGTGCGGCGGTCGATGGCGCGGATGCTGCGGCGATGGCGGCGGCGGCGACCCAGACGGCCGACCGGCTGGACGGCATCGCGATAGGCGGCGGTGAACTGGGTCAGTTGTTTGCCGCCATGGAAGCGGAAGCGCGGGATGCCGGCGAGGCGATTCGCGAGGCAGCGGCGCGCAGCCGTTCCGGCGCAGTGCAGAGCGAAGCGTTGACGCAGGAGGCGGATGATATTGGCGAGGTCGTCGCGCTGATCGACACGATTGCGCGGGCGACCAGTATGTTGGCGCTGAACGCGAGTATCGAGGCGGCGCGCGCCGGGGAGGCTGGCGCGGGCTTCGCCGTGGTTGCGCGCGAGGTCCAGTCGCTGGCGACCCAGACGCGCGGTGCGGCGGCCGAGATTGCCGGGCGGATCGATCATATCCGTGTCACCATCGGCGATGTAGCGGCAGGCCACGCCCATATGGACGCCACCATGACGCGGGCCGACCGGTTGTCGGCAGCGGTGTTCGATACTGTCGCGCGCCAGAGCGTCTTCAGCCGGGCCATCGCCGAGAGCGTAGCCGAAGCGGGTGCTTCCAGCGACCATATTCAGGCGGGCGCCCGTCAGATCAGCGACAATGCCTCTGCCCGCGCCCTGGGCGCCCGGACCATGCGCGAGGTGGCGGAACGGCTGGCGGAGGAGGCGCATCGGCTGGAGGCGCGCGCGGGCGGTTTCATCGCGGCGATGCACGCAGCCTGAGCGAGCAAATCAACGCTGGTGCGCGCGATAAATGCGGTTAGGCTGTCCTGCGCAACGAAAAGGAGAGGACGCCATGCTCGTGATGTTCGTCGGCACCGATCGCACCCAGACGGCGATCAACCCCGCGCAGGTCACATTTGTCACCCAGGTCAGCGACGGCACCCGCATTCGCTTCGGTGAAGGGCGCAGCGTCACTGTGACCGAACCGATCGACGCCGTGCTCGACAGCCTTAACCAGGCGCTGCGGCCGCACGAATAGCAGGTGACATATCGCCCCGCCGACTTGCACCGGGTCGGCGGGACGGGCCATGCTGCGTCGAAGGAGAGGCGCATGGACCGCGATTTCGGCGCATATGACTATATCATCCTGGGCGCGGGCAGCGCCGGTTGCGTCCTTGCCAACCGGCTGAGCGTCGATCCGCGCAATCGCGTGTTGCTGCTGGAGGCGGGCGGCCGCGACGACTGGCACTGGATCAAGGTGCCGGTCGGCTATCTCTATTGCATCGGCAACCCGCGCACCGACTGGTGCCTGCAAACCGAAAGCGAGGCCGGGCTGGGCGGACGGGCGATCGGCTATCCGCGCGGGCGGGTGCTGGGCGGCAGCAGTTCGATCAACGGCATGATCTATATGCGCGGTCAGGCGCAGGACTATGACGGCTGGCGGCAGGCGGGCAATATCGGCTGGGGCTGGGACGATGTGCTGCCCTGGTTCCGGAAGGCCGAGGATCATTTCGGCGGCGCGACCGATGCACATGGCGCGGGCGGCGAAATACGGGTCGAGCGACAGCGGTTGCGCTGGGAATTGCTGGAGCGCTTTCGCGAGGCGGCGCGGCAATATGGCGTGCCCCATACGGAGGATTTCAACGGCGGCGATAATCTGGGGTCGGGCTATTTCGAGGTGACGCAGCGGCGCGGCCGGCGCTGGAGCGCGGCCGACGCCTTTTTGCGCCCGGCGATGGGGCGGCCCAATCTGCGTGTCGTTACCGGGGCGGTGATCGACCGGCTGCTGTTCGAGGGGCGGCGGGTGACGGGCGCGGCCTTCCTGATCGGAGGCGAACCCTGCGTCGCGCGAGCGGATGGGGAGGTGCTGCTGAGCGCCGGGACGATCGGTTCGCCCGCCATCCTCCAACGGTCGGGCGTGGGGGATGGGGATCGACTGGCGGCGTTGGGGATCGCGCCGGTTCATTCCCTGCCCGGCGTGGGCGAAAATCTACAGGATCATTTGCAGATACGGTGCGCCTACAGGGTGACGGGGGCGGTGACGCTCAATGCCCGTGCCGCGTCCTTGGCCGGGAAGGCCTGGATGGGGCTGGAATATCTGGTGCGGCGATCGGGGCCGCTGGCGATGGCGCCCAGCCAGCTTGGCCTGTTCGTCAAATCCCATTCGCGCTTTGCGACCGCCAATCTGCAATATCATGTCCAGCCGCTCAGCCTGGCGGCGTTCGGCGGGGCGCTGGACCCGTTCCCGGCCTTTACCGCCAGCGTGTGCAACCTGCGGCCGCACAGCCGGGGCAGCGTGTGGATCGGATCGGCTGATCCGCTGGATGCGCCGGCAATCCGTCCCAACTATCTGTCGACGCCGGAGGACCGGCAGGTCGCGGTGGAAGCGGTGCGGGTGACGCGCGCGATCGTCGGTCAGCCTGCACTTGCGCCCCACGCGCCGCAGGAATTCCGGCCGGGTCCGGACCGGCAGGATGATGCCGCGATCCTGGAGGGCGTGGGCGCGATCGCCAGCAGCATCTTCCACCCGGTCGGCACCGCCGCCATGGGACAGGGCGGACGCGCCGTGGTTGACCTCAGCCTGCGCGTTCACGGGCTGGACGGGGTGCGGGTGGTCGATGCGTCGGTGATGCCCACCATCATATCGGGCAACACTAACGCCCCGGTCATGATGATCGCGGAGAAGGCGGCAGCGATGATCCTGAACGCGCCATAGCGGCTTATACCAAGCTGCGTAGAGAATGACTCATCGAGATCGACTGGATGTTGTTCCCCGGCGAAAGCCGGGGTCCAGTTCGAACGGTGTATCTGGACCCCGACCTTCGCCGGGGAACAGGTCCGCATGAGTTCTTATCAGTGTATCTTGGTATTATTCCACGCGCGTCACATGGATCGACTGGGCGTTCATTCCAGCGCTGCCGAAGACGGTCATGAAGGCGATATCGGTGGCGTCCCGGCCAACGGCGATGCGCACCATCGTTTCGACCGGGGCAAGGCGGGTGGCGTCGAGCAGATGCCAGGCGCCGTCAAGCCAGACCTCCACCACGGCATGGAAATCCGGCGGATCGAGGTCCAGCGCATAGACCGACACCAGGCGCGCCGGAATATCGCGGGAACGGATCAGCGCGGCGGTGAGATGGGCGAAATCGCGACAGACGCCCTGCTGCGCGACGAAGGTGTCGGCGGCGGTGGTGCCCACATTGGAACTGCCCGACACATAAGCGATATTGTCATGCACCCAGCGTTCCAGAGCCAGGACCAATGCGCCCCCCTCCAGGTCGAGGAAATGACCGCCGACGAAGCTGACGAAGCGATCGGCTTCGCAATAACGGCTGGGCCAGATGAAGGGCAACACATCCTCCGGCAGGCTGGGCAGGGGACTCTTGCGCAATCCAGCCAGATCGACGGAAGACCGCTCCACCTCCACCAAGGCGCGATAGGTGCTGACCATCTGTCCGGTGCCGGTCCGGGTCCAGGTGCGTCGCCCGATGCCGCTGCCGCCGACCTTGTTGGTGAGCGGCCCTGCATTATTGATGATATGGGACTGCTCGATAATGCGCTGGTCGGGCGTGGCGGCTGCCTCGACCGCCAGCAGAATGTCGCTCGGTTCGGCGAAGTCATAATCCAGTTTCGCTTCGATCGCGAGGCGCATTGCCTTGTCCTTCCATGGCCGAATCGGAAGCACCGGCGTCCGAGATGCGGATGGCTGCTATCCTGATAATGTTGCAGGCCGGCAAAAAGCGGGCGTGCCCTTATGCGACATCCTTTGGAGATGCGCATCCGTGGATGAACGCCCCAGCTATCCCTTTTGGCCCGGATAGAGGAGACGGAGCGAGGCGGGGGCGCCGCACTGGCGGATCGCGCTTTCGACCTGGCGGGCGCGTTCGGCCCTGAGGGTGGTGGTTGAAAGGGCGTGCTGACGCTCGCGCGCGACTTCTTCCGCGGTGAAAGGCGCGGCGTTGCGGGGCGTACTGGCGCCGCCAAGGCCGAAGACGACATAGTTCATCATGTCGGCCAGTTGCTGATTATCCTTGATCCGGCTGTGCGCGACATTGGGCAGGCGGATGAGATAGGCGCGGGCCTGCGGCGTGCAGAGGAACCAGCCGACCCGGCCGCGCAGTTCGGGCAATTGGGCGGGCGCCGTGCTGCCCTGAACGCCGTGGCAACCCGCGCATTGCTCCACATAATCGGCGCGCGCCATCTCCGGATCGGCAATGGCGGCGGGGAGCAGGCCCATGGGGGGCAGGGCGGCGCGCAGGCCCGCCGTTGCGCCGAGCAGAAGGAGGGCGGCCCGGAAGAGGAAACGCGCCATTCGCGCCCATGCCTGATGCTCCGTCGGCGCGGTCGGGTCTGCAACTGGCCCTGTTTCAGCGCTTCTCGACTTCGCTCGTAGCGAACGGAGGTGGGGAAGCGCCATCATCGGGAAACGACCTTAGCTGGCTGCCCCAACCATCACGGCGGTGGAGCAGTGATATTCCATGCTGCTGGTGCCGAAGCACCAGATTATGTCATTGTTGAGCTGCGGCATGTAGAGTTGGGTTTCACGGTCGGTATTGTCACAGCCGCACTGGCCGCAGGCCGGTTTGCCGCAGCAGTCGCGATAGGCGATCAGATAAGCCTTGCTGTCGTCCGGGTTGATGCACGTGCCGACCCAGGAGACGGGCGAAGGTTCGGACCCGGCAGGGCAGCTATGGATGCCGCCGCCGCAGCAGGTGCAGAGCGCCCCATCGATCGCGCAATAGCGCCAATAGTCGCATTTGGTGTCGTCCTTCGTCTGCGCGGTGCGGGCGAAGGCGGTCTTGGCTTCGGGTGAGCGATCGGGCTTGGCGGCCTCGGCACGACTGACCGGCAGCAGCGGGAAGGCGGGCGCGGCGACCAGCGCGGCGCCCAGGCGTGTGAGCATCGAGCGGCGCGAAGAACCGCCGGCCAGCTTGCGCAGTAGCTTCTCCCCCAAAGCGTCGGCGTTGAATGTCTTCATGATCTTGCCCCCGTTTTCGCTCTTACGCCGCCTGCGTCTTCAGCCCACCGATATAATCCTGCACCGTGCGAACGCCCATTTCATGCGCGACGATCAGGCTTTCCAGATGCTCGCGGCTGTTGACCAGCCCCTTGGAAAGAATCGTGCCGTCCTCGTCCAGCAGCACCGCGAAGGGCAGCTTGGCGACCTGATAAGCCTGGCCGACTTCGGGACCGTTGATGAAGGCATGGCCTTCCAGCCCATGCTGGGCGATCATCGTGCGCTGTGCGTCGGTGTCATCGTCGCCGACGAAGGTCAGCGCCACCCGTTCGGCCTTGGCGAAGCTGGTGGCCATCGGGATCACCGCCTTGCAGAGCGGGCATTGAGCCGAGACGAAGAGCAGCAGACGCAGCTTCACGCCATGGGCATGGCCGCCGATCATTATCGGTTTGCCGTCCAGATCATATGTCGCGATCGGTCCCGTCGCGCTTCCCACCGCCGGGCCGCCGCTGGTAGCCAAGGCACCGGCGGGCGCGACGCGGATGTGCAGCACGCCCACCTGCCGCGCCAGCGCCAGCAGCGCGACGACAAGGCCGATAATGACGATCCAGGAGAGGGCTTGCGAGATAATCAGCGAGGTCAGCATATTTATCTCCGATGCATGGGCGCGGAAGCGGATGGGGCGGCGAGCGCGGCCAGCGACTGGAAGAGCAGGCAGAGGAGGGCGATTGCGATGCCGCCAGCCAGCGCCGTGGCGAAGTCCATGGGTGCGAAGGGTGGGACAGGCAGGAGCCGGAGCGCAAGCACCGCAGCGAGCGCAATGTTGCGCATTACCAGTGGCCAGCCGATCGGATGACGCAGCGCGCCATGGCCGCAGCCACAATCAATATGGCCGCGCCCACGCAGGATGTTGACCGCCATGGCGCGAGCGAAGAGCAGCAGCAGGGCCATCGCCACGAGAACCGCGAGCGGATGCAGGCCCAGCAGCAGGGCGGCCCCGGTCGCGACTTCCAGGAGTGGCAGCGCCGTCGCGGCCGGGCCGACCAGGGATGCAGGCAACAGGCGATAATTGGCGATCACGCCCGGCAACAGCGCGCGGTGGCGCCATTGCGCGATGCCGGCGATCAAAAAGAGCAGGCCGACGGCGATCGATGTGGTGAGGCCGAACAAGGCCAGCGCCTGTGTGGCCATGGTCAGTTCGGCTCCGGCACGGTGATGATGCCGCCGCCGGCCTTCTCGATCTTGTGCTTTTCCTCACCGGTGGCGACGTCGAGCACCAGCACTTCGCCCTTCTCGCCATTCATATAGAGCAGCGGCTTGGCGGTCTGCGACACGTCGATATTGTTCATCGGTTCCTTGAGCGTGAAGCGCTTCACCACTTTCCTGGCGGCGACGTCGACCTGCCAGACTTCACTGCCGGACGCCTTGTGCGACCAATATTCGCCCATATGCATCAGCACGAAAAGCTGGCCGGATGCGCGGTGTAGCGCCATGGGCTGTCGGCCGCCGGGATACCAGTTGAGTTCGAGCGGCTTCGTCTCGCCGGAGCGGATGCCGGCGGCGGCCTGGATCGAGAAGGGCGTGGAAACGGTCGGCATCGCGCTGATCTGAGCGGTGTAGATCTGGCCGGTATAGGTGAGGAAGGTGGTCTTCTTCTTCTTCCGGTCATAGGCGAAATTGTCGAAGATCGGATCGTTGGTCGCATCGAAGAAGGGCTGCGTATGGGTGATGGCGCCCTTCGCCCCCTTGACTGCGACGGTGGCGAGCGATCCGTCCGAGCAGAGGGCGGAAAAGCCGACGCCCGGATTGGGCATGAGGCTGGCGCAGCCGGGCAGTTCGATCGCGGCGACGAATTTCTTCTTGTCCAGGTCGATGATATTCACGCCCGATGTCGGGCTGAAATCATAGACATAGGCGGTCTTGCCATCGTCGCTGACGATGAAATTATTCTTGCGCGATCCAATGAGGATGCGGCCGGGCAGCGGTACTTCGGTGAGCAGGTTCAGCGTCCTGCTGTCATAGATGGACACCATGTCCTGCCGGGTGCCGCGATCGCCCTTGGACCAGATGGTTTCCGCGACATAATAATATCTGCCCGCGGGATCGATCGCCATGTCGGCCAGTCGCCGGGTTTCGACCATGCCCTTCATCTTGCCGCTTTCGCCGTCGAAAATGCTGGTGCCCGGCATGTCCCAACCGCCGTCCACGAAGAACCATGTCGGCTTGGGTGGATCGATGGTCATCACATCGGATTCTTCCGCCTCCAGCGCGGCGCTGATGTCGGCGGGCGCGGCTTGGGCGATGCTGCTAGCACTGCCTATCAGCAGGGCGAGAAGCGCGATGGAAATCCTGCGTCTGGCGGTCGACATGCTGGCTGATCCCCCTTGGTGCCTGCTGCGTCGATGACAAGGTTTGACACTTGTCCAGATTTGGTCAAGGGGGCGAAACGCCGCAGCAACAAATAAATGTTGCGATGCAGTGGTCGGGTCAGGCGAGTTCGGGAATTTTCGCCGGCGCCAGCGCCGCAATATCCCGCGATGTGGCGGTGCGCGCCAGCGTCACCAGCGACTGGACGGCGAGCGCGGTAAAGGCCGGCATCTTGTCGGCCCAGGGTTTGCCATGACCCAGGAAGGGCGTGGCGCCTTCCATCGTCGCGCTGATGAACAGGGCGACGGTGCGCACATCCTCCTGCCCCAGGGCCGGGTTGATCGCTGCAACATAATCGCCGATCACGCCATGGATGCGCTCGTAGAAGGCGCGGACGCGGTCGGCGACGAATGCGTTATGATTGGCCAGCGCCCACAGCTCGGTGAAGAGATGGGTGGTCCGCTTGGAACCGATATCGTCGAGGCACAGGATGATGACCAGCTTCAACCGCTCCTCGGCGGTGAGGCCGGGTTTGCGCACGACTTCGTCGAGCAGCTTGCCATAGCTGTCGACCAGCTCGTCCAGAAGCACCTGGATCAGCATTTCCTTGCGCGGAAAATGATAGCTGACATTGCCCACCTTCATATCGCAGCGCGCGGCGATGCGGCGGATGGTGAAGGCATCCGCCCCTTCGTCGATCAGCACGTCCAGCGCCGCCTTCAATATGGCGTCGACCGTTTCGGTGCCGCGAGCATAAATGCCGGGGCGGGAAGGGGTGAGTATCTGCGTCATTTGACTTATTTTTGGGTGTACCACCCCTTGGATGCGGTGGCCAGAGCGGATGCCCCGTTATGGAGGATAACGGCCCGTCCTTCGTCTTCTATTCTTCAAACAATTTGAATTCGGCCAGCCGGATCGCTTTGCCTTGGGGCTGGGTGAAGAGCAGACGGACCTTGCCGGTCCGGAGCTTTGGCCAGCGGACATCGGTGATGCCATTGGCGACCGGGCCGCCCCTGGGCGCGGCGATGTCGCGCCAGTCGCCGTCGACCCAGGCCTGGAGGCGGTAGGCCTGCGGCACGGCGAAGCCCTTGCCGTCGGCGAAGAAGGCGAGTTCGGCGCGGGCAAGGTCGATCGGCTTGCCAAGGTCGATAGCGTACCATTGCTGCGCGGGCGCCGATGCCGGGGATGGCGCCGACGACCAGCCATTGGGCAATTCGGGGAAGAACCAGATGCGCCCGTCGATCGCATCATGGACATTCTCGACGTCATCGTTGCTGGAGGCCGATCCCATCGGGAACTGGCCGCGAACAAGCTGTACGGCGCGGTTGATGGGGTGGGTGATCGCCGGGGCGGCTGCGCGTGTCACCGGGACTTCGATACGGCTCAGCGTGTCGCGGCGGGCGACCTCCTTGCCGTCCACTTCGATGGAGAGGCCCTTGCCGCGCCTATAATGCTGCCCATCCGCGTCCCAGGTCACAGCGACCTTGTGGCCATGATAAGGAACATCCTGCACCCGGAACCAGGCCAGCGCCTGCGGATCACCGGATTGCGGAAGGAGCGGGTTTACCTCCAGCACATCGTCGGCGCGCGGGCGGATACCGACCAGACCGGTCATGATCAGGTCATTGAAGCCCGAATGGAAATAATGGTGGCTGCGGTCGAGGCCGACGATCGGCTTGCCCGTCTCCGGATGATAATCCTCTTCCAGATCCAGCCTGTTCCCCTGATAATGGAGCGCGGCATATTGGCGCAGCAGGCGCATATAGGCGCTGCGGGTGACGGGGCCGCCCTCCTTGTAATGATCGAGCAGATTGGCCATGCCGTGCAGCACCTGCGTCGTCTGATAGGGCCAGACCGGGCCGTTCCACTGGCATTCGGGATCTTTGCCCAGATAGCGATATTGCCGCATATAATATTCGTAGCTGGCTTCGACGGTGCGCATTCCCGCCTTGCCGGCGAGCGAGGCGGGGTCGAGCAGATGCGCCCAGGCGGCGGCATATTTCGCGTCATCGGGGACGAGGTCGAACATCCAGGGGAGGTAGCCCACCAGTTCGCGATTGCGGATCGGGTCCCAGTAGGTGACGAACGCATTTTTCCGCGACTGGTGGCGATCGATGAAATGGGTGAGCTTCTCGCTCCACAGGTCGGTCAGGACGCGCTGACGGATTGCCGAGGCGCGGGCGGCATAATCGGCTGCCATCGCCTTGTTCCCGGCCATCTCCGCCATACTGGAGAGGGCGCGGGCATTGGCGAACATATAGCTGTTGACCGAGGGGCGGAAGGCGTCGCCGCCACGGAATCCGTCCTTGCCGCCCGAGGCGTCGATCGAGGACACGGTATATTCGGTGGCGTCGAGCAGCGGCTCCACGAAATAGAGGCCCTTGTCGAAGTCGTACTTGTCGTCCCACAGGCGGTAGATGTGGTTCATCACCGGCAGGTTACGCAGCGCGCCCGCGCGGTCGCCGTCGACCAGGTAGCGGCCCCAGACCGAGTCCGCCATATGATCGGTGAAATGGCGGTCGTTGCCGCCGCCATACATGAAGTTGATATAATCGTCGGCGAAGCGGCGATCGTTCAGCCAGCGCCCTTCGCCCAGATGAAAGCCGGTCGCGTCGTTCAGGCTGGCATAGGGGTGGCGCTGCCAGTCGACATCGTCGAGAAACTCGGTCGAGATATAGCCTTCCTCGCCTAGGTCACGCTGATGCGCGCGGTAGAGCGCCCAGCGATAATAATAGACGGCGTCGATTTTCGGGTCGGCGGATTCGAAGAAGGGGATGCGATCCTGATACCAGGGCGCGTCATTGCCGAAGCGCTGCGCGGCGATGGCATGTGTGTCCATCGCTGACGGGGGCGGGGAAGAGGCGGCACCCATGGAAGCCAGAGCCGCCCCGGCCAGCAAAAGCATCCGCATCGCGCGCATCACATCCTCCCAGATCATGTCCAAACAAATATGGCGGCCGGCCCGGGACTTGGAGAGATATCCCGGAACGGCCGCCATGGAAATGGAGCGCGATGAGGAGACACCGCGCCCCATCGGGCACTCAGTCGAACTTGAAACGGACACCTAGAGCGAAGGTCCGGTCGATCAGCAGCGTGCTGGAGTTGAACTCCGTCGGATTGCCGACATCGCCGAACTTGTAATAATTCTGCTGCTTCGCCTTGGTGATGTTCACCGCATCAAAGGTGATGCCGATATCCTTGTTCAGGTTCCAGGTGAGCTGGAAGTCCAGGCTCTTTTCCGGCGCGCGCCACATGCCGATCGGGTTGGCAAAGGAGCGGCCTTCATTGTTGTTCAGGAAGCCCTTGCGCCAGATGTAGGACAGGCGGGCGCCGATCGGGCCGCTGTCATAGGCGAGCGTGGCATTGTAGGACAGTTTCGACACGCCAAAGAAGGCCGACTTGGTCGTACCGGTGATTTCGCCTTCATTGTTGACGACCGGGATGGTCTGTTCGGAATCCAGGATCGTCGCGCTGCCGGTGAAGCCCAGACCATTCAGGAAGGTGGGCAGGTAGGACGGGAAGTAGGTCAGCCCCAGTTCCAGACCCTTGAGCGTGCCGTTGGAAGCGTTTTCCGGGCGGGTGATATTGAAATATTCGGTGTAGGTTTCGTTGCGCGGCAGATAGTTGTTCGGGATGAACTCACGCACGGTCAGCGGCACGACCAGGCCGTTGATCTTGCGCTGGAAGGCCGTCGCATAGATGGCGCTGTTGCGTTCGAAATACCATTCGATCGCCAGGTCCATATTCTTCGAATGAGTCGCCCGCAGGTTGGCGTTGCCCGAGGACCCCGAGCCGAAACCGATGCGCGACAGATCGCCCGTCAGCGCCAGGTTGGGGTTGAGGTCGCCAAAGGCCGGACGACGTAGCGTTTCGCCATAGTTGAAACGGATGCGCAGATTGTCGGTGATATTGTAGCGCGCGGTGAACGACGGCAGGAATTTTTCCGAACCGGTGGACACCGTGGTTCGGGCGAAATTATTACCGCGATCGAAATAGTCGTAAAGGGTGTCGATTGCGACAAAGCGCACCCCGCCCTGAAGCTGGAGCGGACGGCCGAAGATTTCGACCTCGCCATCGGCGACGATATAGGCGGCCAGATTGCTTTCATTGATGCCGAACACATGGCCGAAGCTCATCTGGTCCGATAGCAGCAAGTTGGCATCCGGATATGCCGCGCGGTACAGGGCGCGGACGGCGTCCTTGTCCATGCTGCGCGGGTCGGCCAGCACCCAGCTGGTCGGAATGTCGGCACGGCCGTCGAAGAAACCGTTGTTGGTGAAGGGGCTGCCTGCGCCCAATTGAGACAGGTAGACTGGAACGCGCGCCGGGCTAGTCGGATCAGTCGGATCATAAGCCGGATTAGGCGTGGTCAGGCCACCCGCGCCCTGGTCGCGGACATAGCTGTCGGCATTGCGGTTGTCATAGCGGAAGCCCGCCTTGATGCGGCGCAGGAAGCCTTCGTCCCACTTATATTCGCCGTCCAGCGTCATGGTCAGCGCATTGCCGGTATTCTTCGTGCCACTGTCGAACAGGTTGCCGACGGTCCACTTGCTGGCGTCGGTCAGCACTTCCTGGTTGCCGAAGCTGTAGGAGGGCAGGCCGCCGCCGCCATTGAAGTCGACATTCAGGTCGAGCGGACCGCGATCGGTACGGATGGCGAAGAAGGAGGTTTCGTTCTTGCTGTCCTGATAGGCGATGTCGGCTACGATCTTGCCGTTGCTGCCCACGTTCCACTTGGCGTTCAGCGCATAGACATAGCTGTCGGTGCGGTTGGTCGCCATGTCGCCGCTGTTGAAACCCGCGACCGAACCCAGTTGGCGCGACTTGATGATGTTCGTGCCGTCATAGAGTTCGAAGCTGTTGCCTACGTTCGCGGGCAGGTCGCCCCACCAGTCGGCGAAGCTGAAATGCAGGCTGTTGAAGGTTTCGCCACGGAAGCCGGTATAGAAGACTTCGGCGGTGTAGACCGAGCTGTCATTGGGCGCCCACTGGAGCGCGGCGTTGATCGACGGACGTTCACGCTTGCCGTAAAGGTCGGACGCGATGACGGCGTCACGCGACAGATAATAGGGGGTTGCGACGCCATTGATGTTCAGCGTCGATCCCGGTGCGGTCGGCAGGCCGGCATCAAGGCCCGGCGTCCAGTTTTCGTTCGTGGCGCCGGGGAAGATGCGCTGCAGCGGGGTCAGGCCCGAGCCTGCGGGCGGATTCTCGGTGGCGAACGGCACCATGGCGCCGGCCTGGAGATTCTGGTTGCGATACTGGGCCTTGGTGTAGCTGGCGTTCACCAGGAAGCCGATGTCGCCGATGCCGGTTTCCCAGCGGTTGCTGACGAGCAGGGCGACATTGGGATTCACCTTGTCCGCCAGTTCCGAATAGACCCCGCGCGCCAGGCCCGAAATGGTGAAGCCGTCAAAGTCGAGCGGGCGACGGGTCTGCACGTCGATCTGGCCGGCGAGTCCGGTTTCGAGCTGGTCGGCCGAGCGGGTCTTGTAGACGTCGATCTGCTTGACGAGGTTTGCGGAGATGTCCTGCAGCGCGAAGGACGTCCCGGCGGCGGTGAAGATGTTGCGGCCGTTGAGCGTGGTCAGCGGATCGGTCAGGCCACGGATGGTGATGGCGGCGGTTTCACCACCGGCGCGGTCGGTGACCTGGATGCCGGTGACGCGCTGGAGCGCTTCGACCACATTATTGTCGGGCAGCTTGCCGACGTCTTCCGACACGATCGAATCGACGATCTGGGTGGAGTTTTTGCGGACGTTCAGCGCGCCGACGATCGAGGCGCGCACGCCGGTGACGACGATGTCTGCGGTATCTTCTTCCTGCGGTGCGGCGACCTGCGTGGTCTGTGCGTGGGCTGCGCCCGCGAGCATCAGGGCGAACATGGAAGCGGAACCGAGTGCGACCGGCTTGAATGCCATTGGGATATCCTCTCCTGGGCTGGCGCATACGCCATGCGTGAATTACTCGGACTAATTATTGCTCCGACAAATGAATCGCAAGGGGGAATTTGCGGGCCAGCGCGACGAATCTTGCTGCCTTGTGGCAAAATTATCGCAGGCGGAAGGGCGTCATTCTTCTGCCGTTTTCGGCACATTCTGCCCAATTAATAAGCCGGCCGCCCTGGGGCGACCGGCCTCGATAATCTTCTATTTGTCAGACCAGTAGCGCGCATATCAGTCCGCCCGCCAATAGGCCGCCGCGTCACGGCTGCGGACCAGGCGGATCTGTCCGTCGGCAAGGCCGAGCGCCTTGCCCGGTGTTGAGATGGCGGCGAAACGGAGCTGGCCCTGCGCCTTGTCCTCCAGCCGGACGAACTGGCTGCGCAGCGCAAAGTCGGCGCTGTTGCTGTCCTTTTCCAGCGTCACCGACCCATCCTTCTTCGCGACCAGATAATGGTCGGGCAGGAGGATGGGGGAAAGCATCAGGCTTTCCTTGCCCGCCCGGCCCGGTGTCTGGCGGAACTGGGTCTGGGCGAGGGTGGGATTGCCTCCCAGGAGGTGCGTGCCGTCATGCGCCAGCAGCGCCTGCGGATTGGCCACGGAAATGAAGCGTTCGGGCAGCGGACCATTGCCGACCGGCACACCGAAATCGGGGGCGCCGTCCGCCGCGTAATAGAGGCGCTGCACACGGGTGTGACGGTCCGGGTTGAACAGCGGATCGCCCTGAATCGCCTCATAATCGCGACCATGATAGACGAGGACGTCGCGCCCCTGCTCGTCAACGGTGAAGCTGTTGTGGCCGGGGCCGTAGACGCTGGTTTCCTTGCACGTCTTGAACACCGGCCTGGGACTCTTGGTCCAGGATTTGGGGTCCATGATGTCCGCATTCTCGTCCGCGGTAAGCAGGCCCAAGCAATAGCGCGCGTCGGTGGCGCTGGCCGAATAGGTCATGAACAGACGGCCGTTGCGGTGCAGGACGGCGGGGGCTTCGGCCACCTTGTAGCCGCGCACTTCCCAGTCGAGCGTGGGCACGGTGAGGCGGGCCGGTTTGGCCGCCAGGGTGAGCGGCGTCTTGAGCGGTGCGATATAGAGGTTGCTGTTGGTTTCGATGCCCGGTTCGCGCTGCGCCCAGGCGAAATAGCGGATGCCCTTGTGCACGAAGCTGGTCGAATCGAGGTTGAAGCTGTCCCAGGGCGCCTGGAACTCGCCCAATACGCTCCATTTGCCGGTCATCGGATCGGCGCCGTCGCAGACGATGGCATAGGTGCGGATGCGGAACACATCCTCGCCGCCGCCGCTGGGGCCGGCGGCGAAATACATGATCCACTTGCCGTCGATCTGGTGCAGCTCGGGCGCCCAGAGGAAGCCGGACATGGGACCGCTCTTTTCGTGGCGCCACAACACCGCTTCCTCAGCGGTCGTGAGGCCGGCCAGCGTCTTGGAGCGGCGCAGCACCAGCCGGTCATATTCGGGGACCGATCCGGTCAGATAATAATAGCCGTCGTCATGGCGGAAGACCTGGGCGTCGGCGCGCTGCTTGACCAGCGGATTGACGGGGACGGGCGCGGCGGTTTCTCCCGAAGCGGCGCGTGCTGCCATGGGCGCGGCCGACAGGACGGCGGCGCTGCCGATGAAGCCGCGGCGGGACAGGGCAAAGCGAGACGGGACGAAGGACATCAGACTCTCTCCGGATGTATCAGTCGGATAAAATGGATCAATATTCGGCGATGGGCCAGCCGTCAGCCCCCCAGCGCACCGGTGCGATGCGCAGCGTGGGCGCGCCGTTCGCCTGTTTGTCATAGGCGTGGTAGACGACATAATCCTTGGCGTCCCCACCCCTGGGATCAACGTCATGCAGCCATCCGGCATGGCCGGGGCCACGGAAGCGCTGCTGTTCCTGAAGGTCGGCGCGCAAGAAGATGGTCCCGCCACCTTCCATCAGCGGGCTACCATCCTTGCCCAGATAGGGGCCGGTGATCGCCTTGGAGCGGCCGATGACGGTGTAGTAGCTGCTGTTCACGCCCTTGCAGCAATAATCATAGCTGACCATCAGCCAATAATAGCCGCCATGGTCGATAATGAAGGGGGCTTCGACCGGGGCCGGGCCGCCGGCAGGCGCAGGGCGGCGGGCGATGGAGAAGGGCTTGGCCTTTGGGTCTTTGGGCTTGCCGGTCTTCGGGTCCAGCGCGAACAGCTTGATGCCGGTCCAGAAACTGCCCAGCGACAACCAGTGGCGACCGTCGCGGTCGATGATGAAATTGGGGTCGATGGCGTTAAAGTCGTCGTCCTTGGTGGACATGACGACCAACCCTTCGTCGCGCCAGCCATAATTTTTGGCCTTGGGGTCCAGCGTCGGGCTGGTGGTGAGGCCGATCGCCGACCGGTTCGAGCCGAAGGTGGAGACGGAATAATAGAGGCGGTAGCGACCGTTCACATGGGAGATGTCGGGCGCCCACATGCCGTCACTGCCTGGGATGGCCTGCTTTGCCCAGTCGGGAAGCGCCGTGAAGATCGGATCGCCCGCCGTCCAGTTCACCAGATCCTTTGACGTGCGCGTCTCGATCAGCCGCTTGCCATGGCCGGTGCTGAAGACGTGATAGGTATCGCCTTCGCGAGCGATGACCGGATCATGCGTGGGCACCAGGTCGCCGGTCAGGCGGTCGTTGAGCGTGGTGTCGGGCTGTTGGGCGGCCTGCTGCGCACCCGCCGTGCCGGCAAAGGCCAGCAAGGCGGCGCCCGCCAATATCGCCAGGTTGCACGGGACCATGCGGAACTTCTCCTAATAGCGTTCCCCGGCGCAGGCCGGGGTCCAGATCGACGGTTGGAACTGGACCCCGGCTTGCGCCGGGGAACAGGCAGGTGTCTTATTGCAGTTCGAGTACGACCACCGACTTGGGCGGCAGCGTCACGGTCAGCGTACCGCCATTGACCTGCGCGCCGGTGAAGCCGGTGGGCTTGACGGTTTCGGGCGCATCGAACGTGTTGTGCGCGTTGATCGCCGAAGCGGTCAGGATGCGGCCCGAGACGCTGGTGGCGTTGAGGCCGTCCAGCTTCACCGTGACGGTGTTGGGCTGGTTCGGGTCGAGGTTTGACAGGCCGACATGAACCTTGCCGTCCTTGCCCTTGACCGCGGAACCGCTGACCGCAGGCATCGAATATTGGTCCTTATTATACCAGGGCGTGGCGATATCGATCGGCAGCACCGTGGCGTCCTGCCAAGGCTTGTACATTTCGAAGACATGATAGGTGGGCGTGAGCACCATCTTCTTGCCGTCGGTCAGGATCATCGCCTGGAGCACGTTCACCATCTGCGCGATCGCGGTCATGCGGACGCGGTCGGCATGGCGTGCGAAGATGTCGAGATGGATCGAGGCCACCAGAGCATCGCGCAGCGTGTTCTGCTGGCGCAGGAAGCCCGGATGCGTGCCGGGGTCCTGTTCGTACCAGGTGCCCCATTCGTCGACCGCCAGGAAGACGCGCTTCTTGGGATCATATTTGTCCATGATGGCGCTATGCTTGGTAATCAACTCGTCCATCTTGCGCGCGCCGACGAGCGTCTCGGCCCAGCCATTCTCGTCGAAATTCACCGGCGAAGCCTTGGGCGGCCAACCGCCCTTCGGCACGGTGTAATAATGAAGCGAGAGGCCATCGAGCTTGTCGCCCGCCACACGCATCATCGTTTCGGTCCAGTCATAATCGTCGACATTCGCGCCGGAGGCGACCTTCAGGATCTTGGTGCCGGCGGGCGCCTTGATGAAGGTGGCGTAGCGGCGGGTTTCATCGGCCGCGAATTCGGCGCGCATATTGCCGCCGCAGCCCCACAGTTCATTGCCGATGCCGAAATAGGGAACGGCCCATGGCTCCTTATGGCCGTTCTTGGCGCGCTGATCGGCCAGCGTGCCGGCGGGCGACGTCATATATTCCACCCACTCGGCCATTTCCTGCGGCGTGCCGTTGCCGACATTGCCGGAGATATAGGCTTCCGCGCCGACCTGGCGCAGCAGTTCGAAATATTCGTGGGTGCCGACCGTGTTCGGTTCGGTTACGCCGCCCCAATGGGTGTTGATCTTGACCGGGCGCTGCGCCTTGGGGCCGATGCCTTCACGCCAGTGATATTCGTCGGCGAAGCAGCCGCCGGGCCAGCGGATGACGGGGACCGACAGGTTGCGCAGCGCCGCGACCACGTCGTTGCGGAAGCCGTTGGTGTTGGGGATCGACTTGTCGTTGCCGACCCACAGGCCGCCATAGATGCCGTTGCCCAGATGCTCGGCAAACTGGGTGAAGACGCGCTTGTCGTAGATGGCGCCGGGCGTGTCGGCGTGGATGGTGGCGGTGGTCGGCTTGCCGTCGGTGTCGGCATTGGCCGGCTGCCACGCCAGCGTGCTGGCGCAGAGCAGCAGCGCGGTGGCGGTGCGGCGTAGGATTGTCTTCATGTCCGTCCTCTCCCTGTAGAAATTAATCGTGAAATGCGTTTGTGGTTTCGCGGCGTCCGCGCAGGAAAGCGTCGGCGACCAGCCGCAGCGGGTCGGTGTCGACATCGCTGCGCCCGCTGCGGATCAGAGCCGCGAAACGGGCGTAGAGGCCCGCATATTCGACATCTTCGCCATGCTCGGTGCCGCTGGGCAGGTGCAGCACGGCGCCGCCCTGGGCGAGCTTGAGCGTGCCCGCGTCGGTTTCGACGATGATATCCCAGCTCTGCGGGCCGGTCTGGCGCCAGTCGAGGTCCATGTGGATCGGCGCGCCGATCGTGTCGCGAAAGGTGAGATCGGCGGCGATCGGTGCGGCGCGGTTTTCCGGTAGCACCAGGGTTGCGTCCTTCAGGAAGAAGGGGCGCGGCAATATATGGGTGGCGATCGACAGGGCATTGATGCCGGGATCGAAGACGCCCAGGCCGCCCGGTTGCCAGATCCAGGCCTGGCCGGGATGCCAGACGCGGACATCCTCCCGCCAGATGATCGACACTTTCTCGATCCTGCGCTCGGCCAGCCAGGCGCGCGCCGGGGCGACGCCCGCAGCGAAGCGGCTATGCCAGGCGGCGAACAGGCTGACGCCGACCTTGTCGGCCTGCACCTGCAATGCCTCCACCTCTGCCAGGGTCGCGCCGGGCGGTTTTTCCAGGAACAGGTGGATGCCCTTGGTCAGGGCCTGCGACGCCAGGTCGTAGCGGACCTGGGGCGGGGTGCAGAGCGCGATGGCGTCCACCGCCGGCCCCTGCGCCAGCAGGGCGTCCAGGCTGTCATGATGCGGCACCCCGTCAAGGCCCGCATCATGCGGGCTGACGGTGGCCGCCAGGCTGAACGCGCCATTGCCCCGGATTGCCGGAACATGCTGGTCACGCGCGATCTTGCCGATGCCGACGATCGCGATGCGAATCGGGTCCATGGATGTCAGAGCGTCCGGACGGCGACCCGGACAGCTTCGGCGCGCTTCAGGGGATTGCGCACCGGCAGGGTGAAGGGCGCGGCGAGGATTTCGAACACGTCGCCTTCCTGCGTCTGCACGCCGTCGCTGAACGACAGGGTAGCGGTGCCGAAGAAGTGGACATGGACGTCGCCGGGGCGTCGGAACAGGTCATATTTGAAGTGGTGATGTTCCAGGTTCGCGAAGCTGTGCGACATATTGCCTTCGCCCGAAAGGAAGGGCTTTTCCCAGATCACCGCGCCGTCGCGCAGGATGCGGCTGGCGCCTTCGATATGGTCCGGCGGGGTGCCGACCAGCAGTTCCGGGCCGAGCGAGGCCTGGCGCAGCTTCGAATGGGCGAGCCAGAGATAATTGTGTCGCTCGGTCACATGGTCGCTGAACTCGTTGGCGAGCGCGAGGCCGAGGCGATAGGGGGTGCCGTCTTCGCCGATCAGGTAGATGCCGGCCAGTTCGGGTTCCTCGCCGCCATCCTTGGCGAAGGCGGGCATGACGAGTGGATCGGTCGGGCCGACGAGCTGTGACCCGTCACCCTTGTAGAACCATTCGGGCTGCTGGCCGACCTGGCCGGCGGCGGGCTTGCCGCCCTCCAGCCCTTCCAGGAACATGCGCATCGAATCGGTCTGCTTTTCGGCGGCAGCGGCTTCGCGGTGCATCTTGTCGCGGCCTTCGGCCGAGCCGAGATGGGTGAGGCCGGTGCCGGTGAGCTGGACATGCGCGCCATCGTCATGGTCGATCGGGGCGAGCAGGCGGTTCGCTTCATATTCGGCGGCGATGTCGACGGCATCGCCCTGGCCGGCGGCTTCGACCGCCTGGGCGAGGCTGATGCCCTGCTTGATCGCGTGCAGCGCCAGCGCGCGGATGGTGGCAAAACCCGGCACGAAATGAGCCGTGTCGCCCTGCGCGGCAATGACCGACCGTTCGCCGGAATCCGAACGGTGCTGCAACAGACGCAATGTCATGAAAACTCTCCTCCCGCACGCCGACCTGTGGCGCTGGTTCCTCGATAATGGGCCAAGCGCTGCGCCAGCGCGGGGCCGGAACAGCGGTGAATCTCCGAATTACTCCGACATATTACACGGTGATGGTAAAGGCAATGATTGTATTCTAGGCTGATATGTGCCTCATAGGACGGAGGTGGGAGGAACCCGAATGGTGAAGGAAAATCCGTCTTTGCACGGGGATGAGGCGGAAAAGGGCGGCATTGGCCGGGCGACGCGGGGACCGGGACGGCGGCTGCACGGCGCGATCGCGCACAAGCTGGGCACGGCGATCTTGTCAGGGCAATATCAGCCGGGCGACACGCTGTCGGGCGAAGTGGCCTTCGCCGAGGAACTGGAAGTGTCCCGCAGCGCCTATCGCGAGGCGATCCAGGTGCTGACCGCCAAGGGGCTGGTCGAGAGCCGGCCCAAGGCGGGGACGCGCGTCCTGCCCCGAACCCGATGGAACCTGCTGGACCCCGATGTGCTGGCCTGGGCCTTTGCCGGGGAGCCGGACATCCAGTTCGTGCGCGACCTGTTCGAATTGCGCGCCATTGTCGAGCCGGCCGCGGCGCGGCTGGCGGCGGTGCGGCGTGACAAGGAGGATTTGCGCCTGATGAAGGACGCGCTGGCCGCGATGCGCCGCCATACGCTGGCGACCGAGGCGGGCCGGGCGGCGGATCGCGACTTCCACAACGCCATATTGAACGCGACGCGCAACGACGCGCTGCTGGTGCTGACGGCCAGCATCGGTGCGGCGGTCAACTGGACCACCCAGTTCAAGCAGCGCGCCCGCGCCCTGCCGCGTAATCCGATCCCCGACCATGTCCGTGTCTATGACGCGATCGCCGCGAGTGATCCGGTCGCGGCGGCCGAGGCGATGGGCGTGCTGGTCGACCTGGCGCTGGAGGATACGGCGAGCACGATGCAGGGGTGAAGGACCGTGACGGTCCTGCATGATGCCCGGAACAGAAAAAGGGCCGGAGCGGCATATGCGCTCCGGCCCTTTTTCTGTTCCGAGTGCGCGACCCCCGGCTCCTTATACCAAGATACATTGATGGGAACTCATGCGAACCTGTTCCCCGGCGAAAGCCGGGGTCCAGTTCTACGGTTCGAACTGGACCCCGGCCTTCGCCGGGGAACTGCAACCAGTCGATCTTGATGAGTCATTCTTTAGGCAGCTTGGTATTATTCCCCGATCTGCTGGTCGGGCAGCGCATGGGTCGGTTTGGACCCCCAGAGTGCGTAGAAGAGGACATAGAGTTCGCAGGCCGCGGTCAGCAGGAAGCTGGTCTGCAGGCCGTAATGGTCCGCCAGCCAGCCCTGAACCACCACCAGCGCGCCGCCGGCGATCGCCATGATGAGCAGGCCCGACCCTTCCTCGGTCAGCGGACCGAGGCCCTTGATGCCCAGGGTGAAGATGGTCGGAAACATGATCGAGTGGAACAGGCCGACCAGGATCAGCGACCACATGGCGACGGGGCCGGTGGTGAAGACAGTGACCAGCATGACGATGAAGGCGCCGATCGAGAAGGCGGCGAGGACATGGCCCGCGTCGAACTTCTGCATGATCGCGGAACCGGCGAAGCGGCCGACCATCATGCCGCCCCACAGGAAGGTGAGGTAGTTGCCGGCCTGTTCATGCGTCAGGTTGGCGATAGTGGGTTGGCTGACGAAGTTCACGAACAGGTTGGCGACGCCGATTTCCGCGATCAGGTAGATGAAGATCGCCGGAATGCCGAACACCAGGTTGCGGTGGTTCCAGAGCGAATGCTTCTTGCGCTCTTCCTTATTGTGGCGCTGCGTCGCGTTGCCCATGGCGGGAAGCGGGAAGCGGGCGATGACAACGGCCAGCACCACAAGCACGATAGCGACCAGCACATAGGGCAGGACCACCGACTGGGCGTCGGCCAGGCGTTCGGCCTGGGTCAGGACGATATCGCCCTGCGCCGTGCCGCCCTTCGACCGGCCCAGGATCAGATAGGCGCCGAACATGGGCGCCAGCATCGTGCCGGCCGAGTTCATCGCCTGAACGAGGTTGAGGCGCGAGGAGGCGGTTTCGGGCTTGCCGACCACCGCGACATAGGGGTTGGCCGCGACCTGCAGCAGGGTGATGCCGCTGGCGATCACGAACAGCATGACCAAAGTCACGCCATAGGAGGGGATGGATGCCGCCAGCGTCATGCCCAGCGCGCCGGCCGCCATGATGAGCAGGCCGATAACCATCGACTTCTGGTAGCCGACCCGCTCGATCAGCTTGGCCGACGGGATCGACGCGAAGAAATAGGCGATGAACCACACCGATTCGATCAACGTCGTCTGGGTGTAGCTCAGTTCGAACACGCTGCGCAGATGGGGCAGCAACGTGTTGTTGATGACGGTGATAAAGCCCCACATGAAGAAGAGGCTGGCGAGCAACGCGAGCGCAGGGCCGTAGCGCGTGCCGGGATTATGCGTTGCGACAGGCGCAGCGCCAGACGAGATCGGTCCTGCCATTCATCCTTCTCCAGTGCAGTTCCAGTAGGGGATCACCCGATCAAGGGTTGCATCCACTTATTTTGTCGGAGTATATCCCCAGCAACCGCCCGTCAATGGGCGTGCGTCACTGAGAGGAAGTCCATGCGAAAGGTCGTCGATTTGAAAACAGCGTTGTCATACGCATTGGCGCTGAGCCTCGCAAGCGGAAGCGCGCTGGCGGCCGAAGCGAGCCGTGCGCCGGCTGGCTCCGCCAATGGCGCGGCCGTCGAAACCATCACGCTCAGCAACGGGCAGGGCGTTTCGGCGAAGATCCTGACCTATGGCGCGACGCTCCAGTCGCTGTCCGGCCCGGACAAGGACGGCAGGCAAGCCGACGTGCTGCTCGGCTATGACGACCTTAAAGATTATGTCGACCATCCCAACTTCTTCGGCGTGACCGTGGGCCGCTATGCCAACCGTATCGCGGGCGGCAAGTTCAGCCTGGACGGAAAAACCTATCAACTGCCGCTCAATGACAAAGTCAATTCGCTGCACGGCGGCGGTAAGGGTTTCGACAAGCAGGTCTGGAAGATCGTCTCGCTCAAGAGCGGTCCGACCGCGACCGCCGTGCTGTCGCTGACCAGCCCCGACGGCGATTCGGGCTATCCGGGCAAGCTGGACGTGACCGTTACCTACACGCTGGACGAGAAGGGCGATCTGGGCATCGCGTTCGACGCGAAGACCGACAAGCCGACCATCATCAACATGACCAATCATGCGATCTTCAATCTTCAGGGTGAAGGGTCGCCGGACGGTGCGCTCGGCCATTTGCTGACGATTCCCGCCAAGGCCTATACGCCGGTCGACGCCAACCTCATCCCGACGGGCGAGTTGAAGCCGGTCGAGGGCAGCGTATTCGATTTCCGCGCGCCCCGTCGCGTCGCCGATGGCATTCGCGATGGGCGTGATCCGCAGATCGTCGCGGGTCGGGGCTACGATCATAATTGGGCGCTGGACAAGGGGCTGACCAGGGCGCCGGAACTGGCCGCGCGGCTGGAAGACCCGGCCTCCGGCCGCGTCCTTGAAGTGCTGACGACGGAGCCGGGCGTGCAATTCTACACCGGCAATTTCCTGGACGGCACGTTCATCGGCAAGAGCAGCCACGTCTATCGCATGGGCGACGGCATCGCGCTGGAGCCGCAGAAATTCCCGGATTCGCCCAACAAGCCGAACTTCCTGTCGGCCCGTGTCGATCCCGGCAAGCCCTATCATCACGCCATGATCTATCGCCTGTCGGTGACGCGCTGATGCCTGAGTGGCGGATGATCGGCCGTGAGGTCGCGGACATATTGGGCGAAGGCACGCTCTGGTCCGCGCGGGACAATGCGGTCTATTGGGTGGATATCCTTACGCCGGCGCTCAACCGGCTGTCGCTGGAGAGCGGTGCGGTCGAGCGCTGGACCATGCCCGAACCGCTGGGCTGGGTGGCGGAGCGGGAGCAGGGCGGTTTCGTCGGCGGGTTCCAGAGCGGGTTCGCCGAAATCACGCTCTCGCCCCTGACCATCACTTCCATTGGCGATCCGGAGCCGCATTTCCCCGGCAACCGCATGAATGATGGCAAGGCGGATGCGCAGGGCCATATCTGGTGCGGCACGATGGACATGGCGGAGGAGCATGATCGCGGCGCGCTCTATCGTCTGGCGCCGGACCGTAGCTGGACGGTTGTCGACAGCGATTATCGCGTGCCCAACGGCCCCGCCTTCTCGCCCTGTGGCCAATGGCTCTATCATAGCGATACCGCCAAGCGGCAAATGTACCGCTTTCGGCGGACAGAGGAGGGGGCGACCGATCGCCAGCCCTTCCTCCAGTTCGCGGAAGAAGACGGTTATCCCGACGGCATGACCGTGGACGCTGAGGGGCATATCTGGGTCGCCCATTGGGGCGGCAGCCGGATCAGCCGCTTCACGCCCGACGGCAAGCTGGACCGCGCCATCGCCATGCCCGCGCGGCAAGTGACGAACATCTGCTTCGCCGGCCCCGATCTTGACCGCATGTTCGTAAGTTCCGCGAGCGTGGGCCTGGACGATCCCACCGGATATGACGGCGGTTTCTTCGAGGTGGAGTGCGGCGTGCGCGGCTTGCCCACGAACCTGTTCGCGGGCTGATCCTTTCGTCGAATTAATAGCAGGGCGCAGCCGTCTCCGGATGGCTGCGCCCTTTTTCTAAAGAGGCTGAGGCAGAAATGCTGTTGCGTCGGCAGCGAGAATCTCCTACAGAAACCGGACAACGTTGTCATGCCTCTCCAAGCCAGGGCAATGTTGCGATCCCGGACAGCCCGGTGGCGAACTGCACGCGCCGCCGGCTGTCCGGGTCGATTTTTCACGACATCTCCGATGTGATGATCCGTCAGGCCGAGCCTGTTGCGCCATGCCATGTCATCCGGTCGGGCGGATGCGAAGCTGGTTCAAGTATTTCTGTCAGCCGCCTCAGCATTGCTTGAGCGCGCTTTGTCTATCATATTGATAGAAAGCTGCGCGAGTCGGCGAGGAGGATGGCCATGATCGAGTCCCAGTTGGAGGAGGCGCCAGCCGGTTCCTGGTGGAGCCGTCTGATCCAGGCCATATTGCGTGAGCCGAGCGTGGTTCTCCTGGAAAAGGAAGCAGAAGCGCTGGGAGCATCCGATAACCGGGAAGCGCCGCTGCGCCGCTGCGAAGGCGTTCGCTAACGGAGCGTTGCCATATTGGGCCTTCGATGCGGGCTGTCCTGCCTATATCCGTTCGATCATCTACAAGGAGACATCATGGCTACTGACCCTCGCGCTGTGACGCGCGCTGTTGATTCCCTGTTCCTGGAGCGCTGGTCGCCACGCGCCTTTGATGCTTCGGCGCTGCCGCAGGGGGACCTGGATACGATCTTCGATGCGGCGCGCTGGGCGCCCTCGGCCTTCAACTACCAGCCCTGGCGTTTCCTCTACGCCCATCGCGACGGCGCCGACTGGGATCGGTTCCTGGGGGGGCTGCTGCCCTTCAACCAGAGCTGGGCGCAGAATGCGTCGGTGATCGTCTATGTCCTGTCCGACACGCAGATGGCCGCGCCGGGTTCGGAAGAGTACAAGCCTTCACACAGCCACAGCTTCGATGCCGGCGCGGCCTGGGCGCTGCTGGCGCTGCAGGCGACGCGGCTGGGCTATCACAGCCATGGCATGAGCGGCGTCGATTTCGATGCGGCGCGCAAGGAACTGGGTGTGCCGGAACGGTTCCGGATCGAGGCGGCGGTGGCGATCGGGCGGCTGGCGGACAAGTCGATCCTGCCCGAAACCCTGCAAGCGCGCGAAGCGCCCAGCGGCCGCAAGCCGGTCGAGGAATTCGCCTTTGCTGGTAATTTTGCTGGTTAATCGAATATAGTCAATGTTCCGGCCCGATCGTTCGACGCCAAGGCTATGTCATCTTGTCGTTTTGGGGAAGGCGACGATCGTAACTAAGCGACCGCCGATTCGTCCCTCTTGCGGCCCGAAGTTCGCAACGACCCGTCCGCGCGCGATAAGATCGCGATAGGCGGCATATTCGCCGGGAAAGGCGTGAGCTTCGCGTCGATAGCGATCATATTGGGTGAGGATGGCATAGTCCGGTCGACAAGCCGCACGGCGTGCCGGGGCCATCGTGCCATAGTCGATATTGGCGCGGGTGCCGCGGGCCTGGTCTATAGGGGCATAGCTGGTCTTGCCACGGAGCAGGGCAGCGGCGTCGATGCAACCCGCATCGCCGATCGGGAAGACGAAATGCCAAGGTTGCGGCAGCAGGTCGAAGGCGAAATGTTCGATCAGAACCGTACTCCCCGCCGGAATGCGCGCGCGCGCCCAGTTTGAGGCAATCTGACGCGTATCGTTCATGCGCTCGCGTGCGTCGGATTGCGCCCGCAGGAGAAGGGGGAGCAGGAGCGCCGCCAGCATAAAGCTGATTGCGATGGGCCGCCATCGCTGGGCGATTCTGTCTGCGAGCGTACTGGCGCCCGCACCAATCAATATCGCGCAAAGTAACAGCAACGGCAGTGCCCAGCGTTCCCATACCATAGTCTGGAAGCAAAGCAGAAGAAAGAAGCCGACCAAAAGCGGGCCGATCAGGGGCAGCGCGCGGCGATTACGGATCAAGCAAAAGATACCGACAGGCAGCAAGGCTAGACCCATTATACCCAGGCCGGCCAATAGCGGTCCACGGATATACCAGAACCCATTCTGCCATATGTCGCCGCCGGTCGAACCAAGATGGCGCGCTTGTCCTTCGCCAGTCAGGTTGCGTAGTACCGTAGGATAGTCGATCAACAAATAGGGAGAGATGAGCAGGAGGAACGCGATGCTCATCAATCCAACCAGGATCAACCGTCCCATCGCCTGACGCGGATTGATCCTGCCATCAAGGATCAACAGGCCCATCGCACCGGCTATGGCCAGTGCGCACAGGGCGAAGGGCCATTTGGTCGCGATCGCAGCGCCCAGCCACAGGCTGGCCAGCACATAGTCGCGCCATCGGTTGCGTTCTACGATATCGAGCGTTGCGTGTAGGCACAGCATCAGGAAGAAGCAGGCCATCACGTCCGACCGGATGATCTGGGACCAGGTGATGTAAACCGGGCTGATCGCCAGCAAGATCGTGGCCACCATCGCGGCACGGCGATCAAACAGACGATAGCAGAACTGCCATGCGAGAAGGAGCGTGCCGATCGAGAAGGCGGTCATCGCGATGCGCCCCGGCAGGATGACCCAAGTTGGATCGGCATAGATAAGCTCACCGAACTGAGCAACCGAACCCCACCAGCCGACAAGATAGCCGCCCAGGAAGACGATCATATCGACGAGTGCGAGCACATACATGGTTGTCGTGGCCGGATGGCCGAACCAGCCGGGATCGAGCGTGAGGCCGCGCAGCATCTTGAACGCGCCAAGCTCGAACATCAGTTCATCGGGGTCATTGAGTGCTGGAAGTCCGAAATGGATCGAAGCAAGGCGGAGGAGTAAGGCGCTTAGGAGAATGATGGCAAGAAGCCACGAAGCGCCTTGCGTTGTCGCACTGCCCTGACGGACGAAGATCAACTTCACATCGAAACCTTGGACACGGATGACGGCTTTTGTGGGCGTTTCTGAAAGGGCAGTAGCGGCCAGTCGCGTCGATAGCGCCAGCGTTCCTTCCAGCCTTGGGACCGAATGTCCTTCCAGACATCCAGCAGCGTTGCCACCGCCAGACAGTTGCAAGCCATGAACATGATGATGGGGCGCAACAGCGCAATGGCGCCTATGCCATATTGGGCCGAAACCTCTTGCCCACTCAGGAAGCTATCGCGCACGATGGGAGGCATACCTGCGGGGATAATGATATCGTCGGGGATGCAGAGGCTATAGCCCAGTATGATAGCGATGGGCCGCGCCCAGCCTCGCCATGATTCCATGAATATCGATACCAGCAGGAAGACCTGAGTATATCCGCCTGCTTCCTTTGTGGAGAGGGCAACGATCGCGCCGAACAGGATGACGCGATGGTTGGATACGACCTCCGGACGCAGGAAGGTCGCTGCTACCGCCGCCACAGCCAGACCTTGTGTGATGAAGGTCAGCATCGTTGCCGAAAGATAGATGGCTTCCACCTGTTTGGAACTGAACGCGGAATAAAGTGGAAATTCGCTTTGCATGAGCGTTCGGATCGGAACGAGGCTGGACGCATACCAAACGTCGAGTAGGCGTTGCGCACCGAAGCCAGAGGAATAACCGACCAGATTGCGTAGAATCTGGATGGGGCTGCCTTCGCCAAGGATCATCCAGCTCAAGAGGTAGACGCCAATGGTGGCGATCAGCGCGCCTTCCACGGCCATCCAGCGTCGCCGTGCCAGCGGCGCCAATATAGCCGCGACCAGATAGACCTTCAAATTGATGACAATTCCAGCCGCCAGCCAGCGCAGGCGTGCTGATCGAAGCAATGGTCCGAACGCCAGAAGATAAAAGCTGTAGGCGATGAAAACCAGATTGCCGCGCTCAAAAGCGTAGACCAGCGGCAAGCCAAAGGCGAGGGCGATTGAACGCGGAATATAGGTCGACCGGTCGACCTTGCGGAAATGCAGGAAGGTGAGAATGACGGATAGCAAATAGAATCCACAGAGGCCGACGCTGCCCAGCCAGTCACATGCCCGCGCCATTTCGGACGCATTGTTGGCATAGCATTGTGAGATTCCCAGCACCTTCATGAGTACGAAGGAAAGGGGCGGATAAATGGTCTGTTCTACGTCGTAGGCGCCCTTATTGTGGGCGTAGTAGCTCAGGGAAAACCAGTCCATCCATGTGCCGGACGGTTCGTAAAAAAAAGGTTGGCGCAGATAACCATATTCAACGAAGTACCAGACCATATGGGCCAGTGCCGCGCCGATGGCCAGGACGAAGCCATATTCGATCGCCAACTGCCAAATCCGGGCGCGCTTGCTGATGCTCATGCCGTCTTGCCGCGAAAAACGAGATATTTCAGCATGAAATAGTTGATCGCCGAGACAATCAGGATCGATGTGAATCCGGCTAGATAGGGTGAATCAATGAAGCGAGAGCAAAGATATAACATGGCTAAGCCAAGACCATAGTTTCCGGCATAGGACAGGATGAAGCGCAGCCTGGCTGGCGCGGCGTCGCGGAAAACATGACGGCTATAGGTGATGTAGTTGAAACCCATGCCTGCGACATGAGCGATCAATTGCGCCGCGAACAGATTCAACCCCAACCACACGAGCAGGGAATAAGTACCAAAACCAAAGGCCGTATTAATCAAACCCGCCTGATAATAGCGCCAGATTTCGGTCAGTCTTTCGCGAGAAAGATTCATTGCAGTTTCAATAGTCCGGTGGGAAATTTATGCGTTCGCGTTCAAGCACGAGCGGTGTCCTGCGGGTCCGTTCGGACACGATCCGTAAATTATCGCCCAGCAAGCCGAGAAAGCCGAACAACATTGCCAGTTCGGCCTGCACAACCGCTGCGATGAACCAGCCGGCGATCGGTTTGCCGAGGAAGAAGGCCGTCACGCCGCCAACCAGCATCAGCACTGTCATCAACGCGCCGAACACGCCGATATAGATAGGAAGGCGTAGCAGGCGCTTGGAGGAGCCAGCCAGAGCGGACATGGCGAAGTCGAGCAAAGAGAAGAAATTATTCTTCGACGTACCGCCGGCTCGCGGTGGGCGAGGATAGGCGATGGTTTCCAGCCGATATCCGGTCTCCACCAACATACCGCGGAAAAAGGGTTCCGGTTCCGCCAGGTGGCGCGTGGCGTTCACGACCCTGGCATCATAGAGTCCGAAGCCGGTAGCATTGGGGACGATCGGATAATCGCCAAAATTGCGCGCCAGCCAGTAGGACAGCCTGCGGAACGTGCGAAGGACCGGTCCTGCTGTCTTTTCCTCCTGACGCACGCCCAGTACGATATCGGCGCCAGCGCGCCAGCGCTCGACAAGACGAGGCAACAGGGCGGGCGGATCCTGAAAATCAGCGCACAGCCCGATGATGGCACGTCCGCCCGCCTGGTAGATGCCGTGGGTGGGGCTGCGCATCTGACCGAAATTGCGGGTATTCACGATCAAGCGCGTCCGTGCGTCGCGCGTGCAGATATCCCTGACGATCTCCACCGTCCGGTCAGTCGAGTCATTGTCGATGAAGATGATGTCGAACGTCAGATTCAACAGCTCCAGTTCGGCGACGACGGCCGCATGAATGGCCTCCGCATTTTCCTCCTCGTTAAAGCACGGAATGACGACGGACACATCGGGGCGTTGGCCCTGGGATATGGGCAGTGTCACGCTTCAGCTCCATCGAGAGGCGGGCGCATCAGATAGACTTCGATTGCAAGGCCGAGAAGAAGGATGACGACCCCCATTATCAGGGGAAGCCAATTATATTGACGGTCGGAATCGATATAGGCCGGTTCCAGGATACGGATATTGGCGGTGGACGTCAGATTTTCGACCGATGTGCCCTGGAGATAGCGCTTGTAGCTGTCGTAGAGCGCCTGCGCGAGGAGAAGGTCACGGCGCAGCTTGTCAACTTGGGTCGATTGCCGCACCACTTGCCCGACGGAGCTTTGCTGCTCTGGAGAGACGGACCGCGCTTCGTCCAACTGGCGTTGAAGCGCTTCCATTTCTGCCAGGCGCTGCTGGACGCTGAAATTATTATCCGTTGCAAACTGGCGTGCGGCATTGAGTTCTACGGCCTTGGCGCGGATGAGCGCTTCCAGCTCCGGAATGCGATCACCTGCGGCATAAATCGCCGCCTGAGGGCTGCTATAGCGCGTCTTCAGGCGGAACGTGTCATAGGCCGTCTGCGCTTGGGCCAGGCGCTCATTCGTTTCATCGACCAGACGCAGCAAAATGTCGCGTTTGTAGGAGGTCTGCGTCCTGGAGATGTCGGCAAGCTGAACGCGCACGGCATCGCCGTAAGCGCGAACAATATCCTTGGCGAGAACCGGATCCCGCAACTTGATCTCGAATTCGATGATACCGCCGCGCAATGTGCTGACGTCGAGCTTGCGATCAAGCCACCGATGCGTTTCAAGGACAGAAAGACCGAGCCGTTTGTCGAGACCGATCTTCTTGGTGACAGCGTCCCGCACATAGTCGCTACGCGCGACCTTCATGCTGACTTCAACCGCCGCCTGATTGCCGAAGACATTGCCGACAGCGCCTAGCTGACCCAAGGTTCCGCTGAGTCCCAGGCTGGCCGGATCTGTCGGGGTCAAGCTCGATGCCGCCCGGTATTTTTCCGGAAAGAAAGTAAGGATCGCGCAAAGTGCGATCAGGGTTAGCAAGACGGTACGACGCACCAGCGCGTGGCGCACCAGCGGTGCATTGGCTATCATGCCAATCATGCTGCGCGGCGGTGTCATCAGTTGATCGCCGCGATGGCGGCCGCGCTGAGGCCGAACTGGAAAACAATCTGCGAAATGTCCCGAATTTTGGCCCAGACCGAGGAGGACTGGGTCTTGATGGGGACGAACACTGTGTCACCCGGCAGAACGGCCGCGTCCATGGCGCCACGCTTGCGCGTCAGAACGGAGCCGTTGGCGCGCACGACGAAAATATTGGCCTTGTCCGCTCCACGGATCGGGCCACCAGCCTGTTGGACGAAATCCTTCACATGCAGCGGGCGGTTGGTGTTCATGAGGAATGATGCCGGCCGATAGACGGCACCAAAGACGCCCACTGTATCGACCCGTGGCGGTATGACGATGCGATCGTTATTCTCCAGTGGCAGATTGTCGGGAAGGGCCGAACTTTCTGACGGAAGTTCAAGAATGAGACGACCATCAGGTTCCTTCTGACGCAACTTTTCCAGGAAATCGCGGGCGGATTCGATCTGGGCCTTGCGTTCGCCGGCGTCCATCAGACGATCGCCAGTGAGCGGTGCGGCAGACAGTGCGATCTCCATCTGTTCGACGGCTTCCAGAAAACTGCGACGCTGCTGTGAGCGGACCGATTCCCGGACAAAACGGGTCCCATAGACATAGGCGCGCGGCGTCAGGCCGCCAGCCATTTCCAGGACCTTCGACAGCGGCGTGTTTGGCGGCACATAATAATTGCCCGGTTTGTTCACCTCGCCTTCGATCCGCACGATGGCTTGTTGTTTGTCCAGGGAGTGGATGAGCGTTCCCTGCGGCAGGATCTGAATGATATCGCCTGCTTCAGCATGCTCACTATTGGCCATCGCCCGATCGATCTGGCGGCTGCCCACGGTGTCCTGATCGTCCAGTCGATAGAGGATCAGGCGTGAAGGATCGGCGACATTGGTGGGGCCGCCGGCCAAAGCCAGCATATCGGCCAGGCTTTCGCCCTCGCGCGTTTCATATATCGCTTCCTCGTTAACGCTGCCGATGACGGCGACCTGCTTGCCGACCGGGGGAATGAAGAGCACGTCTTCATTCTGAATCAGCGGATCGAGCGAGCGATCCCCCTTGCGCAGCAATTGATAGAGGTCGAAATCCGCGACCTCCGCACCGTTGCGGTAAAGCTTGACGGAGCGGAAGCTGCCACCGGCCGAAGGGCCACCCGCGGCGAGTACGGCATTGACCAGTGTCGAGAGGCTATTGACCGAATAAGCGCCTGGATTGTTGGCAAAGCCGGTCACATAGACACGTACCCCGCGTAGCCGCTTGATGCTCACAGACACGTCATAGCCGCGATATTGACGGCCGATTGCAGCTGCAATCCGATCCTTGATATCCCGATAGTGCACGCCGATCAGGCTGACCGGTCCGACATTGGGAAGAAAAATGTTACCATCGCGATCGATTTCCAGATCAACGCTGCCGTCGATCGAGCCCATCAGGGAGATGGACACGGTGTCACCGACGTTGAGCGCATAGTCGGGCGGTATTGTAGTTTGAGCCGGTACGGCAAAGTCCCGCGCACCGGCGATGAGCAGGTCGGAACCGTAGCGCTTGAGTTTGCGCCCGGTGACGTCTCGAACCCAAGATTCAAATTCGCCCGGCGCCGCCGGCTTGATATGCAAGGCACCGGTGTCGAGGATGCCATTTGGGCCGACATGGGCGGTGGCGGCATCGGTGCTGGAGGATGTGCCGCCAATCGACACGGGCCGATAGGCTTCACTCACGGGGGCGACGCCGGATTGCGAAGGGCGACCATAGCTATCGCCCGCGACCCCGGCGCCAGCCGCACTCATGCCAACAGCGCCGGTGGTGCCATATGGATCGGTTGGCAAGCCGCGCGGAATGGAATTATCGAGCGTTTGCGCGGCGAGTGGGCTTGCCGAAAGGATCAGTGCGATCGCCGATATGGATGCGGTGAAGCTACGCAGCCTTAGTGTCGGAAAGGTTGGGCCTGCTGTCGTAACTTTCATGGAATTCCATTCCTTCGCATTCCGTTTTGCGCGGTTGCGCGCCTATCATCCAGTCTCGATACCAGACCTCGTGGGTGGCTCAGTTCACAAGTCCGCGCATATAATCTGCTGTTTCAAGAATTTGCCGACTGAGCGGCACGGCTTCGACACCATGAGCATGTCGCAAGGCGGTATAGACCCTGTCGTCGCCCACATAGCGATCTGGTTGAGCATCGGTGATCGCCGTCCGGTTCACGCTGCCGCCGTTCAACACTTGCGCTACATTCTGGGCGACCCTGCCCAGTTCCATCGCTTCGCCACCGGAATCGAAGCGGATAACGGGTGCGCTCCGGTCCGCCATCAGAGCGAACCCCAACGACATCAGTTCGCGGATCGCCACATAGGCGCGGAACACCTCACGCGGGGCACGGACGGCAATTGGCCGGTCGGCCAGCGCATCCATGATGAAATTGGCGATGGCATAGGCCTGATGCTTGTTGATATATGGCCCGGTGATGTTGAAGATGCGGCTGATAACTGCCCGGCGTCCATGACCTTCCGCCCAGTCGGCAAAGCGTGCTTCATCATCCAGCTTCATCTGGCCATAGAGACGCATGGCGGGACTGGCGAACGGGTCGGTAACTTTGCTTGCCGCGCCCGAAGACGCTACGAATGCGGCCTCTACCGGCAGCGTGCTGACAGCGTTCAGGACCGTGGCGCTGATCGTGTCATTGACGGTACGATAGGCATCCTCGCTCATCGCTTCGGCCCGGTCCTTGTTCAAAAAGGCGAAATGGAGCAGCCAGATGCGCGTGGCGTTCAATGTCGCGATCTGCGATAAAGGACGCTGCTGCACCTGTCGCCCGCTGCGCAGGGTCAAGGAGCGCTCTGTACTGCCATAGCAGGAAATGCGTTCGGCCAGGGCATCGCCCAGTGCCTGCTCCAGCAGGTCGAGCGTCGCCAACCCGATCCAGCCACCAGCGCCGGCAATGGCAATATGCTGGTCCCCGCGGACAATCATCTGAGCGACGTTCGGTTCAAGCATGGACTTGTCCCAGACGAGCCATGATCGATGCGACGAGCGTGGGGAAGCAACCGAAGCTTGCGCCTGCTTCAGGAGACCAGTGCGGCGTGGCGTAGCCATAGGTCATGAAGCAGAAGGGTATGTCCGCCGATCGAGCCAATTCATGGTCGATTTCGCTGTCGCCCACATAAAGGCAAGCCCGCCCATCGCCGCCCAATTCCTTCAGTGCCGCCAGAAGCAAGTCCGGAGCGGGCTTCGCGCGCAACGTCGGGCGTTCGCCCACTATGGCAGCGAAATGAGGTGCAAGGCCCGTATCGGCAAGCACATTTTCGCACAGATGCTGGGGTTTATTGGAGCAAATGGCAAGAGTAAGTCCGGCCCTCCGCAGCGCGGCGACTCCTTCTGCGACCCCTGGAAACAATGCTTCCCTTGACGTCGGCATGGCCTGGTAGCGTGCACGAAAATCAGCCAGTTCTGCCGCCGGATCACCACCGTCTGTGCCTAGCAAGACAGAAACCAGATGCTGGCCGCCGCTGCTCATGTGAACGCGCGCAGTAGCGGCATCGACGCGCCGGTCGCTGCCGCGGTCGGCGAGCATCGCGTTAACAATACCGATGCACTGGCGCGCACTATCGACCAGCGTTCCATCCAGATCGAATATCACATGCCGGAACATAGCGACTGCTGCCCCTTTCGGCCGGGCGGGAAAACGGATTGGAGGGAATTTTTCGGCATGTTAATTAAGCATCGGGATGAGCATATTCTGCTCCAGTTCCTCACGAGAGAGGAAGGGGGACAGATCCTCCAGCGGCGCAGTTACCATCGTGCCGTCTTCCAAGCGCCTGGACGATAATTTCGGCGCGAAATTCTGTTCCTTGTCGACCATGATCTCGCAGATGGCGGCGCCGGGCGCAGCCAGCGTGCGACGCACGGCATCGCGAATGTCGTCATGGTCAGACGTGCGCGTAAAAGAATAGCCAAACGCAGCGGCGACCTTCCCGAAGTCAGGGAAGGTAACGCCGGAATCCGGGCCACAGCCGACCGAGAAGCCGCTGAAATGGGCCTGTTGCGACTGGCGGATCGAATGATAGCCGCTATTATTGTAGAGGAAAATCTTGGCTGGGATGCCTTGCCCTACAATTGTTTGCAGTTCCTGCAGATTCTGCATGATCGAACCATCGCCCGCCATGCAAATGATCCGCTTCGACCCTTCGGGCATGGCGTGCCAGGCGCCTATAGTGGCAGGCAGATCATAGCCCATAGAGGCTGCGCCTGAGTTGGAATAGAGCCGCTGGCCGCGCTTCAGGCGCGCGGCCTGCACCGTCACGACCGCGGCGGTGGCATCGGCCATGACGACGACTTCGTTCTCCTCCAATTGCTCGAATAATGCCTCGGTGAAGCAATAGGGGTTCACCACGCCCTTGGTGTCCCAATATTCTGGCAGCACCGGATGATATTTGCGGCGCCGTTCCATTGCCCAGCCCAGATAGGTGGCGTGTGCAGCCGGTCGCACATGACCTTGAAGCGCATGTTCGAATGCGGGCAGGAAATCCCTGAGATTGGCGTGGACAGGCATGTCGATCGACAGGGTCGGTTTGGCCAGTTCGGCTGCGTCGACATCGACCATGATCTTCTTTGCCGCCCGTGCGAAGGAAGCGAAATTATAGCTGATCTGACGGATGTTCAGACGGCAGCCGAGTACCAGCACACAATCGCTGTTCTGGACCGTGAAATTGCCGGACCGGTCGCCCACCGTGCCAGGGCGACCGACATAGAGCGGATGATCTTCGGCCACCACGTCTTGCGCGTTCCAGGCCGGGGCGACCGGGATGCCCAACTTCTCTGCTACGCGCAGGAAACTGTCATAGGCGCCGCTGATGCGAATGCCGGTGCCAGGCAGTAACACTGGCCGTTCGGCGGCTTTCACCGCCTCGACGACATGTTGGGCCGCCTCGTCCAGCGCCGCGCCGGTCAACCAGCCATATTCGGCAGGAAGGGCAAAATCGCGACCATAGCCTTCGCGGACCGGATCGAACCCGTGGAGCGCCTCCGGGTCGATCAGCGCGGCCTGGACATCAATTGGGATATCCAGCCACACCGGTCCCGGCCGTCCGGTCTCCGCAAGCCACAGTGCCTTTTCCAGCAGATAGCGAATGTCGAGCGGGTCGCTGACCATTGCAGCGAACTTGGTGATCGGTTTCACCATCGACACAAGGTCCGCCTCCTGGTCGCCCAGTTGGCGGAGCCGCACCGGCGCATTGCTCGCCAGCGTTTCCCGCTTGGCCTGCCCAGACACCACGATCATCGCGATGGAATCAGTGAAGGCGCCGTGGACGCCGTTCAGCGCATTGATCCCGCCGGGTCCAGTTGTGACATTGACCGCCGCCAGCCGACCGGACAGACGAGTATAGCTTTCCGCTGCCATCGCCAGCGCCTGCTCATGATGGCAGCAGACATAACGCAGTCCGTTCACGCGCCCCATAGCGTCGTTGAGGTGCATGGCGCCGCCGCCCGTAAGCATGAAGACATGGCGCACGCCATGGTCGTGCAGCTTGTGGGCGATATAATCGGACAGGCGGATTTTGGTCATTATTTTTCCGTAGCGGGATTGAGGTGCGGCAGGCTGGACAATTACTGGTTGACCGCAATCCGGTCTTCGATGACTGCCTGCTCCAGGCCGCGATCCGGCACCAGGGCCAGTATTTCGGGATCTTTACTATATGCTGCGTCGATCTCGTTCAGCATCACGGGCTGGTCGGCGCCCAGCGGCGCATTGAGCACTTCGCCGCTCTCAAACTCGCGGGTCGAGATCTGCCCCTTTTGCAACGGGACGGCGAAATACACGTCCGCATCGGTCAGCACATGGCCTTTCGACAGGTTGCGCTTGACATATACGCCGCGGACCAGCGCATCGAGATAGGTGCGCTCCTTCTCCGGCACCGTACGCTTGACCTCGGCGGGGCCGCCGCACATTTCCTTGGCCTTGATGAAGGCCTTGAACCAGACATCCGCCTGTTCCGGCTTGGTGCAATATGGGCTGACCGGGACGCCTTCATAATCGATGTCGATGTGACGTTCGAAGGTGCGTGCACCCTTGCCGTAGGCGATCAGGATCGAGTCATGCCAGTCACGCTGTTCATGGGTCGATAGGCCGATGGTAACGCCAGGATATCGAGTGCGCAGATAGTCGATCTGGTTGAGTTCCAGGTCGCTGTCTTCCGACGGATAGAGCGACACGCAATGATTGAGTGCGAAGGGAACATTGCGCGAAACGAAATAGTCGACCAGCGCGTCGATATGATGGGTATCGGCTCCGCCCGATGACGCCACCACCGGCTTGCCGGCCGACGCGATCTTGCGCAGCAGCGTCTTGTCGCGGATGTCGGAGCTGGCAATCTTCAAAATGTCGACGCCAAATTCGATGCATTTGTCGACCGACACCTCGTCAAAGGGTGTGACCATGGTCTTCATGCCAGCCGCACGAACGGCTTCTACCATGGCGTGCAGATTTTCCCAGGGCATCTGGGTGTCCAAGGTCTTCTTGATGTAGCGAATATGGCTGTAGTCGCGGAAGTCACGATGAATGAAGTCATCGACATCGCGGAACTGCAGCTTGATCGACGCATGAACGCCATTGGACTTTACCACTTCGGCGAAGTCGTTGATGATCTTCAATCCACGATCGAGCTTTCCCCAATGATTATTAGCCAACTCAAGAACGAAGAGGTCGTGGAAAATGTCTTTGGACACGATACTTCTCCAATATTTTTCGCTATCAACCAGCCATACGGCTTTCAGTGTTTTCTTGTTATATTGGCGCTATTCTTGGCGCGTGGTCGTCAGGTTCTGTTCATTCTGATAAATGCGCTGATCTGTTCGGCCATATAATCCAGATGATCCGCCGTCAGACCGGGGAAGAGTCCGATCCAGAAGGTGTTGGTTGTAACCAGGTCGGCGTTCGCCAAATCACCCACGACACGATAGTTGCGGCCCTTCATGTAAGGTTGGCGCAGCAGGTTGCCGCCAAAGAGCAGGCGGGTGCCGATCTTCTTCCTGTTCAGATACTGGACCAGTTCCTCGCGATTGATGCCGCTTTCTGGACGTATGGTTATCGGGAAGCCGAACCAGGACGGCTCGCTGTTGGGTGTCGCTTCCGGCAGGATCAGCACATCCTCATGGGCGCGCAGCCGCTCAGTCAGGCCGGCGAAGTTGCGCGCGCGGGCAGCGATGAAGCCATCGAGATGACCAAGCTGCGACAGGCCCACGGCTGCCTGCATGTCGGTGATCTTGAGGTTGTAGCCGGCATGGCCATAGGTATATTTATGGTCATAGCCCATCGGCAGGCTACCCAGCTTGCGGGCGAAACGCTTGCCACAGGTATCGTCCTTGCCCGGTGCGCACCAGCAGTCGCGGCCCCAGTCGCGCATGGATTCGATCACGCGCTTGAGGCGCGGCTTGTCGGTGAACACCGCGCCGCCTTCGCCCATGGTGATATGATGGGCGGGGTAGAAGCTGAGCGTGCCGATATGACCGAAGGTGCCGACGCCCTGGCCGTTATAGGTGGCGCCCAGCGCGTCGCAGCAATCCTCGACCACCCAGAGATTATATTTCTCGGCGACACGCATCACTTCGGCCAGGTCGAACGGGTTGCCCAGCGTGTGCGCGATCATGATCGCGCGGGTCTTGTCACTGACCGCGGCCTCGATCATGTCCGGTTTGACATTGTAGGTCGGGATGTCCACGTCGACGAACACCGGGACCAGCCCATATTGCAACGAGGGATTCACCGTCGTCGGGAAACCGGTGGCGACTGTGATAACCTCGTCGCCGGGTTTCAGCGCTTCACCGCGAAAATAATGCGAAGTGAGCGTGGAGAGCGCCAACAGGTTGGCCGATGAACCCGAATTGGTGGTCAGGGCATGGGCAACGCCCAGGCGCTTGGCCAGTTTTGCCTCGAATGCGTCGTTGAACCGACCTGTGGTAAGCCAGAAATCGAGCGAGGAGTCGACGAGGTTCCGCATGTCGGTTTCGTCATAGACTTTCCCCGATACGGGGACGGGGCTTTCGCCTGGCACGAAGGTTTTGGTGGCATGAAATCGTCGCGCATACTCGCCCGTAAGGTCGAGGATGAGGGCGCGGAGTTGCGCCTCGTCGCAATCTCCGGCCAGGGCAGCCGGATTGGCTACCGGCTGTTCAACAGTCATTTACGTAATTCTCCCCGGACAGGGCACGGCCGAGCTGCTTTCGATAAGCATCAAGTTGTGCAAAAGAAATTTGCGCCGCGTCACTGCCTTCGGCGACGGCATGATGCCACGCAACAATATAGTCCAATGCGTCCCGTAGCCGGAGCGCCGGACGCCAGCCCAGTTCGACACGCGCTTTGGAGCAGTCGAGCTTTAGTATCTTCGCTTCGTGCGGTTGGATTTGCTCCTCGCTATACCAGGCCGGGCCACCCCATGCCGCGCACATATGATCGGCGATCCAGTTGACGGGCTGGGTATCGTCGTCGGCGGGGCCGAAATTCCAGCCGGTTGCCGCCCATGTGTCGCCACTGGCAAGACGCTGCGCGATCATGAGATAGCCGCCCAATGCTTCCAGCACATGCTGCCACGGCCGGATCGATGCGGGCGAACGGATGAAGGGGGCCTTGTCCTTGATAAGGGCGCGGATGATGTCCGGAATCAGCCGGTCGGCTGCCCAGTCGCCGCCGCCGATGACATTGCCCGCGCGCACCGATGCGAGCAACGGCCTTTGGCCGAAGAAGCTGCGGCGATAAGCGGCGATCACCAGTTCGGCTGCGCCCTTGCTGGCGCTATAGGGATCATAGCCGCCCATCGGGTCGCTTTCGCGATAGGGCCAGATCCATTCGCGATTTTCATAGCATTTGTCGCTGGTGACGCAGACGATCGCTTTCAGATCCACGGCGCGGCGGCAGGCATCAAGCACATGCGCCGTTCCCTGTACATTGGTCGCGAAGGTTTCGATCGGGTGGTCGTAGGACCGGCGCACCAGTGGCTGCGCGGCAAGGTGGAACAGGATTTCCGGGCGCGCCCGCGCCAGGGCATCCTCCACCGCCGCCATGTCGCGAATGTCGCCCTCGACATGGATCAGGCGATCCTGGAGGCGCGCCTGTCGGAACAGGCTGACATCGTCGGCGGGCAAGGAAAAGCCGGTGACTTCCGCACCCATCTGCGTCAGCCACATGGCAAGCCAGCTTCCTTTGAAACCGGTATGCCCCGTGAGAAAGACCCTGCGCTCCCGCCAGAAAGTCTCGCTTACCATGACTTCCAGGGCGCTCCCTTGTGCCACAGTTCCTCCAGATACTGCTTGTCGCGCAGCGTATCCATCGGTTGCCAGAAGCCGTCATGTCGGTACGCGGCCAGCTCACCGGCGGTGGCGAGCCTTTCTAGCGGCTCGCGTTCCCAGATGGTGCCATGCGTATCGATCAGATCCACGACAGAGGGATCGAGCACGAAGAAGCCGCCATTGATGAGGCCGCCATCACCCGCAGGTTTTTCCCTGAAGTTGCGCACCAAGTTCCCCTCAAACTCCAACGCGCCAAAGCGCCCTGGGGGAGAGACGGCAGTGATGGTCGCTTTCCGTCCATGTTCTTTATGGAAAATAAGTTGCGCGGATACATTGATGTTGGCAACGCCGTCGCCATAAGTGAAGCAAAAGGGCTGGTCGGCATCAAGATACCGGCGTACCGCCTTGAGGCGGCCACCAGTCATCGCGTCCGTCCCTGTCTCCACCAGGGTAATCCGCCACGGCTCGCTCCAATTCTCATGCACTTCTATATTGTTCTTGGAGAGATCGATCGTCACATCGGCGGTGTGCAAGAAGTAATTCGCAAAATACTCCTTAATCATGTATCCTTTATAGCCAAGGCAGATGACGAAATCGTTTACGCCATGACTCGAATAGATTTTCATGATGTGCCACAAAATGGGCATACCTCCGACTTCGACCATTGGCTTAGGCCGGATAGAGGTCTCCTCCCCCAAGCGTGTTCCTAGTCCGCCTGCAAGGATGACAGCTTTGATAGACACTTTGGCCCCATTTCCTGCTGCGCTCTTTTGTAGCGCGAATATTACATTTGACGGGGCAGTAACTTGGTGTCAACGGAACGCAGAGAGAATATGACAGGAAAAAATGTATAATAATCAAAGGTTTATTTGAATCTTTGAAGTTGTACGGAATTTAGTAGTTGGCGGCGTCGGTCGAAATTGCACGGAAATTTCATTCCACCGACGGCATCGATTTTCATTTTCCCGGCCCTCTGCGTTCTCCTTCGAAACGTTGGACCTTGGGCGTTCAGAAGGCGAATTAGCGGCGCAGCGGCGAGAACGCTCCCGCCGCTGCATTTGCCGTCAAACGTCGGTCCAGCCACCACCCAGTGCGCGGAATAGGTCGACCTGGGCGAACGCAACCGCGCGATCGGCGCTGGCCAGGTCGGCTTCGGCCGCCGCCTGGGTCCGCAGCGCGTCCAGGACGGTCAGGAAGTCGATTTGTCCTTCCCTTTGCCGGGCGGTGCTGATGCGTGCGGCGCGGGCGGCTTCGTCGCGGGCGGTCTGGAGCGAGGCGCGCCGCTGCAACGCATTGGCATAGGTGGAGAGGGCGGTTTCGGTTTCCTCCAATGCGCGCAGCACGGTGCCGTCAAAGGTCGCGAGCGCCGCGTCGCCATCGGCCCGCGCCGCTGCGATGCGCGCGCGGTTCGCTTCCTGGTTGGGGAAGGCCCAACTGATGAGCGGTCCCAGCAGCCAGTTGAGCGGCCCGCCGCCGAAGATATTGCCGCCGCCGATCGCGGTGGTGCCGATCGATCCGCCCAGCGTGATGCGCGGGTAGAGCGCCGCCGTCGCCACGCCGATCCGCGCGGTGTCGGCCGCCAGCCTCTGTTCTGCGGCGCGCACGTCCGGCCGTCGGGCGAGCAGGGCCTGACCGTCGCCGACCGGGATGGGCTGGCTTAGGTCCGGCGTCACTTTGGCGTCGCGCACCGTTGCGGGCAAATCCTGCGGCGTGCGGCCGGTGAGGGTGGCAAGACGGAACAGCGCTGCGTTGCGATCCGCCACCAGCGACGGGATGAGCGCCTTCTGCTGGTCGCGCAGGCTGGTGATGCGGATCACGTCAAGCCGATCGGAGCGGCCCACGTCGAAGCGCGCCTGCGAAATGCGGAGCGACTGGTCGAGCAGGTCGACCGTCTGTTGCGCCACGGCGATGCGCTGGGCGGAGGCGGTGGCGTCGACATAGGCGCGCACCGTGTCGGCGACCACGGCGACGCGGACCGCATCGGCATCGCCCGCCGCCGCGCCGGCATCGCCGCGTGCGGCTTCGATGCTGCGCTTCACCCGGCCGAACAGGTCGACTTCATAGGCGACGTCCAGCCCCATATCGACGGTCCAGTTTTCCCGGTCCATGCCCGGCAGGGTCTGGGCCTGGGAAACGCGGCCGTAGCTGGGCGATCCGCTGAGCGTCGTGCTGGGGAGCCGGTCGGAACGGGCGCCGCGCAACTGGGCGCGGGCGCGTTCCAGCCGGGCGACGGCGACGCGGATGTCGGTGTTGGCCGTCATCGCGTCCTTCACCAGGCCGTCGAGCAGGGGGTCGTTATAGAGCCGCCACCAATGATCGTCGGCGGGGGCCTGGGCCACCGCCGGGCTGGCCGCCCCGATGAACGGGGCGGCGGCCGTGGCTGGCGTGGCGGGCGCCTTAAAGTCCGGCCCGGCGGCGCAGGCGGTCAGGGCACTGGCGCCGAGCAGCAGGGCAAGGAGCTGTTTCGTCATGACGTTAAGTCCTTATTCGGCTGGCTGCAGCGCGGGGGCGGCGTCATCGTCCCGCCGACGGCGGGCATAACGATCGCCCAGCGCGCGGCAGACGACATAGAAGGTGGGGGTGAAGAGCAGGCCGAAGGCTGTCACGCCGGCCATGCCGAAGAAGACCGCCGTACCCAGCGCCTGCCGCAGCTCCGCACCGGCGCCGGTCGCGATCACCAGCGGCACCGCACCCAGGATGAAGGCGAAGCTGGTCATCAGGATCGGACGCAGGCGGGTCTGCGCCGCCTGCACGGCGGCATCGACCGGCGACAGGCCCTGTTCCTCTTCCGCCTGCTTGGCGAACTCGACCACGAGGATCGCATTCTTGGCGGCAAGGGCGATCAGCACGACCAGGCCGATCTGGGTCAGGATATTATTATCCATTCCCCGCAGGTTCACGCCCAGCATGGCCGCGAACAGGCACATCGGCACGATCAGGATGATCGACAACGGCAGCGTCAGGCTTTCATATTGCGCCGCCAGCACCAGGAAGACGAAGAAGACCGCCATGCCGAAGACCAGCCCCGCGGTGTTGCCCGCGCTGACCTGCTGATAGGCGACGCCCGTCCATTCGCTGCCATAACCGGCAGGCGCGGCGGCCGCGAGCTTCTCCATGGTGGTGAGCGACTGGCCCGAACTGTAGCCCGGCGCCGTGTCGCCGTCGATTTCCACCGCGGGGAGCAGGTTGTAGCGAACCACGCGATAGGGACCGGTCTTGTCCTTGAAGGTGGAGACCGAACCGATCGGCACCATCTGCCCGCTGTTCGACCGCGTCTTGAGGTTGGCGATATCCGCCACCGTACCGCGATGCTCGGCATCGGCCTGCGCCGTCACGCGATAGGTGCGGCCCAGCAGGTTGAAGTCGTTGACGAACGCCGACCCCAGATAGACCTGCATCGCTTCGAAGATACGCTCTGGCGGCACGCCCAGCAGGTCGGCCTTGCGCCGGTCGACATCCGCGTAGACGCGCGGCGTGCCGACATCGAACAGGGTGTAGACCATGGCGAGGCCGGGGGTCTGGTTCGCCTTGGCGATCATGTCCTGGGCGACCTTGTTGAGTTCCGCATAACCGCGATCCTCCCGGTCCTCCAGCATGATGCGATAGCCGCCCGCTGAGCCGATGCCCTGGATGAGCGGCGGCGGCACCAGCAGGATGCGCGCCTTGTCATAGCCGGCGACCGCCTTGTTGGCTTCCGCCATGATGCCGGCATAGGTGGCGCCTTCTTCCTTGCGTTCGGCAAAGCTCTTGAAGGGGAAGTAGATCGCCGCGCTGTTGGGCGCCTGCGTTTGCGACGGGCCATGGAAACCGGCGAACATCACCGCGCCGCGCAGGCCCTTGATCGGCAGGATTTTCTCCGCGACTTCGCGCGTCACCTTATCGGTGCGTTCGAGCGAGGAGCCGGGCGGAAGCTGAACCACCGCCAGGAAATAGCCCTGGTCCTGCGCCGGGATGAAGCCGCCGGGCGTCACCCAGAACAGGGCGATGGTGGCAGCGATCAGGCCGGCATAGGTCAGCAGCATCTTCTTGGGGCGCGCCACCAGGAAGCGGGTGAGGCGGCCATAGCCCGCGCTCATCCGATCAAAGCCATTGTTGAACGCATCAGCGGCCCCGCCCAGCTTCTGCCGCCAGACCGGATCGCCGCTGCGGTCGCGCGCGCCGTGCTTTGCCTTGAGCAGCAACGCCGCGGCAGCGGGAGACAGGGTCAGAGACAGGATCAGCGAGATGATCGTCGCGGTCGAGATGGTGACGGCGAACTGCTGGTAGAAGGCGCCGGAAATACCGGTGATGAAGAGCGTCGGCACGAACACCGCGCAGAGCACCAGGACGATCGCGACCAGCGCGGTCGACACTTCGTCCATCGACGTGCGGGCCGCCTCCAGCGGGGACATGCCGTTTTCTATGTTGCGCTCGACATTCTCGACCACGACGATGGCGTCGTCGACGACGATGCCGATGGCGAGGACCAGCCCGAAGAGCGACAGGTTGTTGAGGCTATAGCCAAGGCCCGCGAGGATCGTCGCGGTGCCGATCAGCGATACGGGGATGGCGATGATCGGGATGATCGCCGCGCGCCAGTTCTGGAGGAAGATCAGGATGACGAGCACGACCAGCAGCACGGCTTCGATCAGCGTGTGATAGACTGCGTCGATCGACTGGCTGATGAATTCGGTCGGGTTGTAGATGACGCTATATTCCAGGCCCTTGGGGAAGCGCTTGGAAAGCTGGTCCATCTCCGCCTTCACCTTCTCCGCCGCGTCGAGCGCGTTGGAGCCGGGGCGCTGCATCACCGCGATGACGACGGTGGGCTTGTTCGACAGATAGGTGTTGATGCCATAATCCTGCGCGCCCAGTTCGACACGCGCGACGTCACCCACGCGGACCTGATGGCCGGTGGCGTCGGTGCGAATGACGATGTTGGCGAATTGCTGCGGCTCGGTCAGGCGGCCCTGCATCTCGACGCCAAGCTGGAAGGCTTCACCCCGGTCATAAGGCGGCTGGCCGATCGAGCCGGCCGACACCTGAACATTCTGCGCGCGGAGGGCCTGGACGATTTCGCCAGCGGTCAGGTCGAGTGCGGCGGCGCGGTCCGGATCGATCCAGATCCGCATCGCATAGTCGCGCGATCCGAAGAGCTGCACGTCGCCCACGCCGTCCAAACGGGCAAGGCGATCGCGTACCTGCGTCAGCGCATAGTTGGACAGATAGTTGCGGTCGAACGTGCCGTCGGGCGACTGCAGGTTCACGACCATCAAAAATTCGGGCGTGGTCTTGCGGGTGACGACGCCCAGGCGCTGCACTTCTTCGGGCAGGCGCGGCGTGGCGACCGCGACGCGGTTCTGCACCAGCACCTGCGCGGCATCCAGGTCGGTGCCGATCTTGAAGGTGACGGTGATGACGACCTTGCCGTCGCCGGTCGACTGGCTGCTCTGGTAGAGCATGTCGTCGACGCCGTTGATTTCCTGCTCGATCGGGGCGGCGACGGTCGATGCGACCGTTTCCGCCGATGCGCCGGGATATTGGGCGGAAACCGTGACCGTGGGCGGTACGATGTCGGGATATTGGGACACCGGCAGGCCGACGAAAGCGAGCGCGCCGACCACGGTGATGACCACCGCGATGACGGCGGCGAAGATCGGCCGGTCGATGAAGAAACGAGAGAAACGCATCGGATCGTCCTTTGCGAAAGGCGAAAGGGATACCGCGTGATCCGGCGAGTGCCGGATCACGGGCTGGGGATGTTTCAAGATTATGCCTCGCCCCGTTCGGTTCCGCCCGAACGGAGGAGGGGAGTTACCTGGCGAAGGTCGCCTGCGCCGCCACCGGAGCCGCACTATCGACCGGCGTAACCGGGGCAGGAGTGGGCCGGATCACAGCCGACTTCACCGCCACCTTGGCGCCGGGCATGGCGGCCTGGATGTTGGACACGATCACCCGATCCTGCGGGCTGAGACCCGACCGGATGATCCGCAAGCCGTCGACGATCGGGCCAAGCTCGACCGGCTTCACCGCGACATTGTCATCCTTGCCGACCACCAGCACGGTCTTGCGCGCCTGGTCGGACTGGATCGCTTCGTCCGGGACCAGCAGGGCATTGGCCTTGCCGCCGTTCGCCAGCCGCATATTGCCGAACAGGCCCGGCGTCAGGAAATTGCCGGGATTGTCGAACACCGCGCGGATGCGGATCGTGCCCGAACGCGGGTCGAGACCATTGTCGGTGAAGTCGAGCTTGCCCTTGTGACTATAGTCAGCCTCGTCCTGTAGACGGACTTCCACCGCGCCGCCCGCATCCTTGTCACGCTGCGACTTGAGGTAGAGCGCTTCGGACGCATCGAAGTTGAAATAAATGGGGTCGAGCTTGTTGACTGTGGTCAGCAGGCTCGCGCCGCTGCCCTCCGCACCCGATACCAGATTGCCGATGTCGACGCGGCGGTCGGAAACGCGGCCGGAGATCGGCGCGCGAACCTGGGTGAACTCGACGTCCAGCGCCCGGCTGCGCTCACGCGCCTGCGCGCCGGCCAATGCCGCCTGCGCTGCCTGAAGGCGGGACCGGAGCGAATCGACCTCGCTGGCGGACACGGCTTCATCGCCGTTCAGCCGCTGGACACGGCCATAATCATTCTGTGCCAGCAGCAGCGCACTGCGCGCCGACGCGGTGCTTGCCCGCGCTTCGGCCAACGCTGCCAGGAAGGGGCGCTGGTCGATGGTGAAAAGCAATTGCCCCTGACGGACATAGTCGCCGTCGCGGAAATGGATGGCGGTCACTGCGCCCGACACGCGCGGACGGATTTCCACCGTCTGGCTGGGGGCGAAGCGGCCGACATAATCGTCCCATTGCGTCACGCTGCGGGCGAGCGGCGCCGAAACGCCGACCGCCGCCAGCGGGGCGGCCGATGCCTGGGCCTGGGGCTGGTCGAGCAATTTCCAGCCGATGCCGAGAACTGCGATGAGGGCGATGGCGGCCACACCGCCATGGCGGCGGGACCATCGCCGCTTCGAGTGGGTGCCGGCATCCGAATATTCGGAGTCGGCGGTGATCTTGGACAATTGGTTCATGCGAAACTCCGGCGTCCGCGAGCCGTCCGGCCCGCGCTGATGGTGGCGAGCAACAGCTCTAGTTGGGCGGTGGAAAAGCCTGCCGCGCGGAAGGCGGCGAGGCCCGAAAGCGAGACGGCATAGCCCTTGTGCCAGGCTTCGACGGCTAGGCGCCGCAGCGCCTCCAACCGATCACTGGCCAGGGCCAGGCTGATGTCCTCGCCGAAGATCCAGCGGCGCAGCCGGGCAAAATGGCCCGGTCCCCGCAGCGAACGCAGCCCATCGGTGCGTGCGAGCGCAACGATCTGCCATTCCTGCGCGGAAAAGTCCGTCGCTGGGACGGATGAAACGATGCTGGCGCCGACCGCCATTTGCGGGCCGGCCAGCGGTTGTGCGAAATCAAGGAAAGCCATGGCTTGTTCCTTCCCCGTTTGAAGAGGGCGCATGTCTAGGACTGGAATCGCATTGTTGCGTCCCGCGCCTTGCGCCCGAAATTGCGCGAACGATCTTGGCCGTCCGCGCCGGGCGGCGCGTCAGAGGAAAGATCGGAAAATGAGGATCAGGTTGTTCCCGTTGCCGGGGAACCGCCCTTTACGCTGCTGTCAGCAACAGCGCCAATGTTTGAGAGTGTGCCGCATGATGACCTCCCTGGGGCAAGTTCCCAGCTAGTTCTATACTGATCGGTATATATTAACGCGACCTTGCTGGTCAACCCCTATTTTGTACCGGCAGGTATTTTATTTGCATCGCAGCATTTTCAAGGGGCGGTTGGCCATGGTCGCGAAATAATTTTCAACGGTTTGCATTGAAAATGGTGAGTCCGCGACCTTAACGGCCCGGCCACATGGAAAGCGTGGTTTCGATCAGCGTTTCCAACCGATCGCACGACACACCCGCGCTGGCCTGCACCGCCATGCCCTGCATGACAGCGGACAGGTAGCAGGCCAGTGCCTGCGGTTCGATATGATCGGGCAGATCGCCTTCGTCGCGCGCGCGCTCGAATCGTTCGATCAACGCACGGTCGGAAGAGGCACGGCGTGCGATCACTTCGTCACGGATGCATTCGGCATGGGCGGTGCCACCCACCGAACTGATGACGCCCAGACAACCTTTGGGATCGGTGTTGTTGGTCTGGATCGCCAGCGATCCGCGCAGCAGCCGTTCGGCCACAGCCTTGGACGTGGGGGCCTCCAACGCCGACTGGACGTAGCAGAGCTTGTCCCGTTCATAGAGGTCGAGCGCCTTGCGGAACAGCGCTTCCTTGTTGCCGAAACAGGCATAGAGGCTGGGTTTGGTGATACCCATCGCCTCCGTCAGCTCGGCCAGGGACGCAGCCTCATAGCCACGCCGCCAGAAGACTTCGAGCGCGGCCGCCAGCGCTTCTTCGGGGTCAAACGCCCTGGGACGGCCTCTGCCGCTATGTGTCGCCATTTCCATACCGATCGGTATATAGTGTGAATGGTCCGAGAGTCCAGTGCGCCGGTCAATCGGCGTCAGGAGGCGGCGGGGCGCTGGATTGGGATTCCACAAGAGTGAGTGGCGGTATGGCCAGTTCGACCGGGGGGGCGCCTTCGATCAGGTCGATCAGATGGCGGGTGGCGATCTGCGCCATCTCGCCAAAGGGACGCGCCACAGTGGTGAGCGACGGCGTGAGCATCTCGGCCAGCAGGCTCCCGTCGAAACCGACCACTGACAGCATGGAAGGCACGGCTATGCCCCGTTCGGAGGCGACCTTGAACACGCCGGCCGCCATGATGTCATTGGCTGCGAAGATCGCGGTGGGCGGTGTGGGCAGGGACAATAGCGTGCGGGCGCCCTCAATGCCCGCCGCCAGGCTGTAGTCGCCCTCCGTTTCGCCCAGCAGCGATGCACCAGCGTCCTGTAGCGCCTCGATAAAGCCCAGGCGGCGTTCGCAGGCGGAGATCATCGCCTGCGGTCCGGTTATCATCGCGATCCGGCGATGGCCCAGCGACAACAGGTAGCGGGCGACATCGCCCGCGGCTTCCCGTTCCGGCGAGAGGAGGACGGCGCCATAGCCGACGATCGGCACGGAAGAGAGCGCCACGGCATGGATGCGTTCCGCATTCAGCGCTTCGGGCAGTCCCGCAATGCCAGACACAGGGGGCAGGACGACCAGGCCGTCGACCCTGGAACGTTGCGCGAAATCCAGCACATGGCCGATGCCGCCCTCTTCGGTTATCGGGACGGCATGGCTGATGACTTCATAGCCGCGGCGCGTCGCCTCCCGCCCGACGCCGCGTTGGACGGTGTCCAGCACCAGCGCGTTGCGATCATGATGCACCATGCCGATGAGCAGCGAGCGCCCCATGGCAAGCGCCCGCGCCCGCAGGCTGGGCTTGAAATGCAGCCTGTCGATTGCGGCCTGGATGCGTTCGCGCGTGTCCTTGTTGACCTTGGGACTGTTGTTGAGGACGCGCGAAACGGTGCGGATGGACACGCCTGCCGCCGCCGCGACCTTGGCGATGGTCGGTTCGCTCCCGCCAAAATCAAGCTGTGGATTGTCCATTCGCGCCGTCATCGTCCATGTTGTGGAGGCTCTTCTTAGGGAGCCTCCAGCAGCAACACAAATGTCCCTGCGCCGGCGAGCCGCTCATGCGTCGATGTTGCGGCGGAAGGTTTCGGGCAGGAAGAAGAGGCCGATGACCGCCGTCGCCGCTGCTATCACCACCGGATACCAGAGGCCGTAATAGATATTGCCGGTCGCGGCGACCATGGCGAAGGCGGTCGTGGGCAGGAAGCCGCCGAACCAGCCATTACCGATATGATAGGGCAGCGACATGGACGTATAGCGGATGCGGCTGGGGAAAAGTTCGACCAGCATCGCCGCGATCGGGCCGTAGACCATCGTCACCAGCATGGCGAGCGCCCAGAGGATTGCGATGACCGCCAGCTTGTTGATCTGTGCCCTGTCTGCCTTCTCCGGATAGCCGGCCTGGGCGAGGCCTGCCTTCAACTGCTGGTGAAAATTGGCGATGGCCGTGCGTTTTTCCTCGCCATCCAGGACAGCGGGATCGGGCGCGGTGAAATGGGCATTGCCGATCGCGACCACGGCCGGGACGCCGGAGGATGCCTCTGCATTACTATAGCTGATGCCTGTCTTGGCCATATAGGCCTTGGCGATGTCGCAACTCGACTGGTCGAATGCATTTTTCCCGACCGGATCGAACTGGAAGGAGCATTGCTGCTGGTCGACGCTGATCGTGACCGGCGCGGCTGCCTGCGCTGCGGCCAGGGCTGGATTAGCGGCATGGGTCAGTGCCGCGAACAGAGGGAAATAGGCGATCGCCGCCAGCGCGCAGCCGCCCAGGATGATCGGCTTGCGCCCGATTCGATCGCTCAGCCAGCCAAAGGCGACGAAAAAGGGCGTGGCGAGTGCCAGCGCGACCGCGATCAGGATATTGGCGGTCGCGCCGTCGACCTTCAATGTCTTTTCGAGGAAGAAGAGGGCGTAGAATTGCCCCGCATACCAGACCACCGCCTGGCCAGCGACCGCGCCGAAAAGCGCGATGATGACCCAGCGTAAATTGCCCCATCGGGCAAAGGCTTCCGTCAGTGGCGCCTTCGACGTCGTGCCTTCCTCTTTCATCTTCTGGAAGACAGGGCTTTCATTGAGTTGCAGGCGAATCCACATCGATACGCCCAGCAGGACGATCGAAATGAGGAAGGGCAGGCGCCAGCCCCAGGCGGCAAATGCCTCCTCGCCCAGGGTGAAGCGGAAGCCGATCACTACCAGCAGCGCGGCGAACAGACCGAAAGTGGCCGTGGTCTGGATCCAGCTCGTATAGAGGCCGCGTTTCCCGTCGGGCGCATGTTCCGCGACATAGGTCGCCGCGCCGCCATATTCGCCGCCCAGCGCCAGGCCCTGCAACAGCCGCATCACTACAAGGATCACCGGCGCCGCCACACCGATCGAGGCATAGCTTGGCAACAGGCCGACCGCGAAGGTCGACAGGCCCATGATCCCCATCGTGACCAGGAATGTGTTCTTGCGGCCCACCAGATCGCCGATCCGCCCGAACACGATCGCGCCGAAGGGGCGGACGGCAAAGCCTGCGGCAAAGGCGGCGAGGGCGAAGATGAAGGCGGTCGTCTCGTTCACGCCCGAAAAGAATTGGGCGGAAATATAAGTGGCGAGCAGACCGTAGAGATAAAAATCATACCATTCGAATACCGTCCCCAGCGAGGATGCGGCGATTACCAGCTTTTCCCCCTGTGTCGCCCGATGATGTTTCGGCTGGCTGTCCTCGTCGTTGTTCGTCATGGCCTCTCCCTTGATCCCCTGTTCATGCGGCAGCTTCGCCGATCCCGACATTTGGGCAGCATGACCATATTTGAGGGCCGGCGTCGAGATTCTTGCGAGATTCTTGATGGTGCCGGTGGTTGACGGGCAAAGACGCCCTCCATGACGAGCCGGAAGAGCAGAAAAGACTGATCTGGCGACCGACGAATGGACCGGATCGGAGCGATGAACCGAATATTGAAGGGGTGTCATGCAATTGACCCCGTGGACGCGCCCGAAACGTCCCGCTATTCCGAGTCTTCCATCAACAGGAGCTTCTATCCTCATGAACAATACCGATCTTGCCGAAGCGGTTGCCGCGGCCCATGACATCAGCAAGGCCGAGGCTCGCAAGCTGGTCGATAGCGTGATCGGCGCCATCACCGACGCCGCCGCCAAGGGCGACGAAGTGTCGCTGAACGGCTTCGGCAAATTCAAGGTGAAGGACAGCCCGGCCCGCCAGGGTCGTAACCCCTCCACCGGCGCGACGATTGAAATCGCAGCGTCGAAGAAGCTGACCTTCACCCCTGCAAAGGCGGTCAAGGACAAGCTGAACGGCTGATCTTGCAAGAGGCCGGCGCCATCGGGGGCCGGCCTTTTCATTTTCCGGGAAGGAGCGGTTGAGCGGCTGACGCCGTTGCAATCGACATGTCCATGAATTTCGACGATCAGCTTCAGCGTTATTTCGGCACTCCGGATATGGATGCGTTGACCCCGGACGCGCTGGCGGCGGGGATCGACCGGATGCAGGTCGATCTCGGTCTGGAAACGGACCAGGGCCGGCGTTTCGCGCTTTGGTCATTGCTGTTCCTGCTTGGCGCCGCGCCGGATATCGAGTCGACCTTCGACGACCCGGCGGATCGGGATGCCGCCCGCGACTTCATGGATATGATCGACAAGGACTGACTTGGCGGAATGTTCATGTCCCGGTCATTGCTGAAACATGCCGGGCTTATATATTTTTGACCAATGTCCCGTGGTTGCGTCAATATATTGTCATCGCCCGGTGCGACGAAGAGGCATTGCCACCCTATCGGAAGGGATTGCCCATGACCTTCGACGAACAGCCCGGTTTCGCCATGGACCGCATCAAGGCGGAGATCGCCGACAGTTTCGACGAGGAACTGGAGATGGAGATCGACGAAGATCGGCTGGAGACGATGCTCGCCGACATGGAGGAGCATCCCGATCGGGAGCAATTGGAGCGCCGGACCTATTTCCGCGAACTTTTCCGTCTTCAGCATGAGCTGGTCCGGTTGCAGGACTGGGTGGTGCATAAGGGGTTGAAGGTCGTCGTGATCTTCGAAGGGCGCGATTCGGCGGGGAAGGGCGGCGCGATCAAGCGCATCACCCAGCGTCTGAACCCGCGCGTCTGCCGCGTCGCCGCTTTGCCCGCACCCAATGAACGCGAGCGGACCCAATGGTATTTCCAGCGTTATACCGCGCATCTGCCGGCCGCGGGCGAGATCGTCCTGTTCGACCGTAGCTGGTATAATCGCGCGGGTGTGGAGCGCGTCATGGGGTTCTGCACCGAGGATGAGGTGGAGGAATTTTTCCGATCCGTCCCCGAATTTGAGCGGATGCTGGTCCGGTCCGGCATCATCCTCATCAAATATTGGTTTTCCATCACCGACGACGAGCAGCAGTTCCGCTTCGCCATGCGCATCCACGATCCGCTCAAGCAGTGGAAGCTGTCGCCCATGGACGTGGAGTCGCGCCGCCGCTGGGAGGATTATACGCGCGCCAAGGAAGCGATGATCGATCGCACCCATATCCCGGAGGCGCCCTGGTGGGTAGTGGAGGCGGTCGACAAGAAGCGCGCCCGGCTCAACTGCATCGCGCATCTCCTGGACTATATCCCCTATGAGGACGTGCCCAAGACACCGGTCATATTGCCCGACCGCGTGCGGAATGAGGATTATATTCGCCATCCCGTGCCACTGGAGATGATCGTGCCTGATCGATTCTGAGCGGCATAGGGGGGGCGTTCCTATCGGCGCATGAACCCCATTCGCCGCAGCAGCCAATAGGTGATGCCCGCCGCCACCCCGGCGATCAGCGTGGCGACCAGCGTGCCATGCGGCCCATCGGCCAGCGGCATACCGCCTGTGTTCATGCCGAACAGGCCAGTCACCAGCGTCGCCGGCAGTATCAGCGCGGTGACGATCGAGAGGATATAGAGATTCTGGTTGGTGCGCTGCGTCACCTGAATATCCACCTCATCGCGCAGCAGCCGCAATTGTCCCTGAACACCCAATATGTCGGCGTCGAGCGACTGGAGCCGTTGCGCCTGCTTCTCGACCGTGGGCAACAGCGCGCCCGGCAGTTCCTCATCCTCCTCCAGCCGCTGGAACACGCCGCGCATCCCGGTCAGAAGCCGGTGAATCTGCGCCAGACGGCGGCGGATGCGGATCAGGTCGCGCGATTCAGGCGGATGATGGCCGTCGAGCAGAGCGTCCTCCGCCGTCTGGACGTCATGGCTCAGCGTTCGGGCGATCTCCGCGATATTGGCGGTGATGGCGCCGACCAGCAGGTCCAGCGCCTGTGCCGGGCCATTGACGGTCGCGCTGCCGCCGCGTTCCAGCCGATTGCGCGCGATATCAGCCGACCGCAGGGGATGAAGCCTTGTGGTCAGCATCAGGCTGGGCGTCAGGGCGATGCGCAGCGCTCCGATCCGGTCGGTGTCGGCCACGTCGAAATCGCGCTCGAAATCATGCAGGACACAGCCGACACTGTCCCCGTCCACCAGCGCGCGTTGATGCGTGTCCGGGGAAAGCAGCAATTCGCTGATCTGCGGTGAGAGCAGATCGGCGTCCGCAATCCATTTTCGCGTGCCATGATCGGCGAGGTTGAGGTGCAGCCAGCGGAAGCGGCCCGTTCTGTCGGCGTCACATCGTGAGACGGGACTCGCGCCGCCATCCTCCGAGAAATCGAGACCCCAGATAAGGCCAGGCCCCATGCCCTGACCGGGTATGGGGGGCTGGAAGAGGGGTTCCTGTCCCGTTGCCGTATGCCGCTCCTGTTTAGAAAATCTGGGCAAAGATCATGTATAGCAGACCAGCCAGCCCGATCGATACCGGTAGGGTGAGCACCCAGGCCATGAGCAGGTTGCGGATCGTACTCATCTGCAGCCCGGACTTGTTCGCCGCCATGGTGCCGGCGACGCCGGAGGAGAGGACATGGGTGGTCGACACCGGCAGGCCCAGATGGTCGGCCCCGAAGATGGTGCCCATCGCCACCAGTTCGGCCGAGGCGCCCTGCGCGTAGGTGAGGTGCGACTTGCCGATCTTTTCACCCACCGTGATGACGATCCGCTTCCAGCCGACCATGGTGCCAAGGCCCAGGGCGAAGGCGACCGCGATTTTCACCCAGGTCGGGATGAAGCGGGTGCCGGCATCGAGCGACCCCTTGTAGGTGGTGAGCGTCGCGGCGCTGGCTTCCGGCAGATGGGCGTCCTTGTCCTTGCCGAGCCGCTTGATCGCCTCGGAAGCCAGGTACATGTCGTTGCGGATGTTGCTGACGGCGGCGGCAGGCACCTTCGCCAGCGAACCATATTCGGAAACCTGTTGATCGACGTCGCGGATCAGCACGGCGAGAGCGGGAACCGTTGCGGTCGACAGCGTCTTGTCGGCGATATAGCGGGTGACAGTCTTGCGCGCGTCTGCGGCGTTCGCATTGGCGGCGGGCGTGACGTCCAGTGCATTGGCGGCTGCGATGGAGTTCTGGTGGAACTCGACTGCGTAGCGCTGCGGCACCGCGCGGTTGAGCGCATAGGCGGTGGGCACGGTGCCGATCAGGATCAGCATGATAAGGCCCATGCCCTTCTGCCCGTCATTGGAGCCATGGGCAAAACTGACGCCGGTGCAGGTGAAGATCAGCAGCGCCCGGATCCAGAGCGGCGGCGGCACGCCTGCCTTGGGTTCCTGATACAGCTCTTCCTTGCGGACGAGGATCTTCATGGCGATGAACAGCAGCGCCGCCATGCCGAAGCCGATCAGCGGCGAGATGAGCAGGGCCTGGCCGATCTCTGTCGCCTTGCCCCAGTCGACGCCGGCCGTGCCGCTCTTGCCGTGCAGGAGCGCATTGGCGATGCCGACACCGATGATCGAACCGATCAGCGTGTGCGAGCTGGAGGAGGGGATGCCCAGCCACCAGGTGGCGAGATTCCACAGGATCGCCGCGATCAGCAAAGCGAACACCATGGCGAAGCCCGCGCTCGACCCGACCTGCAGGATCAGTTCGACGGGCAGCAGCGACACGATGCCGAAGGCCACGGCGCCGGTCGAAAGAAGTACGCCCAGGAAATTGAAGAAACCCGACCACACCACAGCGACATTGGCGGGCATGGCATTGGTGTAGATGACGGTCGCGACCGCATTGGCCGTGTCGTGGAAACCGTTCACAAACTCGAAGCCCAGCGCGATCAGCAGGGCGATGAACAACAGGATGAAGGGCAGATAGGTGGTCGCCTGCACACCTGCGGAACTGGCGTCGGTGTAGATGCTGTACGCGACGTAGATCAGGGCGGTGAGGATCGCGGCGCCGAAACCTATGGTTCCAACGATGCCCAGGCCCTTGTCGAGATCCGGCCGGCTGGCTCGGTCTTCCATGGCGATCGTCGCGTTCATCCGAATCGTCTCCCGGCTTGGGCGGAATGTGAATGGATTCTTGCTAGATCGCGTCCATGACAACCTTGTTGCAGGCATTGGGGTGCGCCGTCATAATGGCGATATCCATCGTTGGACGGCGGATGCATTTGCTTCGACAACTGCCTATGGGATAAGCATCTTCCCTATCACGGTTCGCGTTCAACAAGCCATGAACATGCAAATCCTTCTGGTTGAAGACGACAAGCAACTGCAACAGCAGATCGTCACTCAGCTTTCTCAATTCGGTCATGATATCCAGACGGCCGACAACGGCCTCGCGGCCCTGGCCATTATCGGTCAGCGCGCCTTCGATATCGTCATTCTCGACTGGATGATGCCGACCATCGACGGAATCACCGTGCTGCGGCAATTGCGCGAGGGCGGCATGAATGTCCCGGTCCTCATGCTCACCGCGCTGGGGCAGGTGTTCGACAAGGTGGAAGGGTTCAATGCCGGCGCCGACGACTATGTGGTGAAGCCTGTCGATCCGATGGAACTTAACGCACGGCTCCAGGCGTTGTTGCGCGCGCGGCGCATCAATGACCAGCCGACCGATACGATCAGCGCAGGCGATATCGTCATCAGCCCATCCCGCCTGCGGGCCTGGCGTGGCGGACAATCCCTCAATCTGTCGCAGACGGAATTCAAGCTGTTGCTGGAACTGGCGCGCAATGCGGGCACGGTCGTTACGCGCCCCATGCTGATCGAGCGTATATGGGGCCATGATTTCGTGCCGACCACGAATATCATCGACGCACATATTCGACATCTGCGCGTGAAGCTGCTCGAACAAGGTGATGATCCGATCAGCACGCAGCGCGGCATGGGCTATCTCCTGCGCGCATGATCGGTCGGCCGACTTCGCTGCGTGGGCTGACGATCGCCTTTCTGGCCCTGTTTCTGACAGTGACCCTGGCCGCTGGATTCGGCACCTTCTTCGCGACGCTGTCGATGATCAACGTGCTGGTGGACAAGCGGATCGAGACGGAAAGCCACACGCTCGCGCCGGCGGGAACTGGAACCGACCGAGAGGAATTGCGGCGCCGGATCGTCGTGATGACGAGTCGGCGCGATACCGCTGATCTGGGAATGCTGCTCACAGACGCGCAGGGGCATGTCATCGCCGGAAATTCGCGTTTTACTCGCGTACCGCCATTGGGATTTTCGTCCCTGAGCCGGCGGGACCGGATCGAAGGCCTCAGCGCCGGGCGCGTGCTGGTCCGGGATATCGGTGGCGGGATGCGGCTCGCCATATTTGCTGAAACCGAACCGATCGACGATTATTTTGCCGTACGGCGACGCATTTATGTGGCGGGGTTCGGCGCGATCGTGGTCGTCGTTCTCGCCGGGTTGCTTCTGTTCCATCGCCTGATCGGCGAACGGATCGGCCAGATGCGCCACACCGCCGAATCCATCGTCGAGGGCGATCTTTCCCGTCGCGTGCCCATCGCCGGGGATGGCGGGGCGTTCGACCAGCAGGCCGCGGCCCTCAACCATATGCTCGATCGCATGAATATGTTGATGGCCGAAGTCCGTAATGTGTCCAACGATATCTCGCACGAACTGCGCACGCCCCTGGCCAGGCTGCGCAATACGCTCTCCCTCCTGGAGCAGCAGGTGGAGGCGGCGCCGATCCGCGATGAACTGCGACTGGCAACGGAGCAGGCGGACGAACTGCTCGGCATGTTCGGCGCGATGCTGCGAATCGCCGAAATAGAGAGCGGATCGCGCAGGGCGGGGTTTCAGCCGCTGGCGATCGATGCGTTGATCGAAGAGATGGTCGACATGGTGCGCCCTCTGGCCGAAGAAGGGGGGCATCCCGTCATGATTGGGCGATGTGACGCGGTATCGCTGACCGGCGATCGCCAGCTCCTCTCGCAGATGCTGCTCAACCTGCTTGAAAATGCCGTTCGGCATACGCCTGACGGCACCGGCATATCGGTCTCCGCCGAAAAGCGGGATAGTGCCGTCATCCTGACGGTCGCCGACGCTGGTCCTGGCATCGCCGTGGATCAGCGCGCCCTCGTGATGCGCAGGTTCAGCCGGCTCGATCATAGCGGGCAGCGCAGCGGCCATGGCCTGGGCCTGCCCCTGGCCGACGCGATCGTCCGGCTGCACCGCGGGACGATGACCCTGGAGGATGGCGGTCCCGGACTCAGGCCCGGACTCAGGATCGTGATCCGGTTGCCGGTCTGACAAAAAAAGGCGTGGCGGGAATTCCCGCCACGCCGATCAGGCTGATTGCAATGAAATGGCTTAGAATTTCACGCTGGCATCGACACCGAAGGTGCGTGGCGCGTTGAAATTGCCATAGTCGCCCAGGATGTTGTTGACGCTGCCGGTCGTCACGCTGCTCGTCGGTGCGCCGGGCAGGCTGTTCGACGGATCGCGGCGGAAGACATATTGCTCGTTGAACAGGTTGCGGCCCCAGACGCTGAGCGTCAGATTGCGGCCATTGCCCACGCCGATATCGGCGAGCGAGATGCGTCCGTTGAAGATCAGCGAGGCGTCGGCCTTTGTCGCGAACTGGTCGAAGGCCTGTGTCGCCTGCGAATAATTGCCATCGAGGTGGAATTTCAGCTTCGTGTCGCCGCCGCCGAACGGCAGCGCATAGTCGATCGATCCGCTCGCCGCGTTGCGCGGCGTGAAGACGATGTAGAAGCGCTGGTCGACCGTGGTCGACAGGCCGCCCGCCGTGTAGGTGATCGGCACCAGCGGGATCTTCGTATAGGTATA